>CAZEIY010000443.1:0-3845 GCA_964512375.1 uncultured Rickettsiales bacterium
TGAAGAGTCGCCGATTACAATCCAATTGCGCTACTTGCAGACCCTGGCCGAGGTCTCCGCCGAGAACAGCTCCACCGTAGTTTTTCCGATTCCAATTGAGATGCTCAAGGCATTTCAGACCGGATCGAGCTCCAACAGTTCACAGAGCTGATCGCACAAGCTGGTAGACAGCCCCGCTTCGAGCCCCTCAGGCAGGAGTTATGAGCAGTCGACCGTAGTCAGCACTACGGCGATGGCGAGCAGAGCGAAGAGAATGGCTGCCGTCACTGTGGCCGAGAAGGGCAGCGCGGCTCCTGTGTCGTCACGCTTGGGACCAACATGAACAGTGCTTCCCTGGGGGGAGAATTCCCTTGGAGAGCCCGGGCCACCAGCGGGAGGTCCGCTCGTCTCGTAGTTGCGGGTGAGGGCTCGTAGGTTCTTCGTTTCCGCAATCACGGTCGCGGCTCCGTCGCTGCCATCCTCTTCGTCTGTAGGCAGCGCCCTTGCTGCCAGGCGCATCCATTCAGGCGGGAGGCTCGGTGGTAGAACTGGCGGGCTCCACTCATCGCCGTCGTCGTCGGATGGAGGATCAAGCGCGACAACCAACTCTTCATACAGCCAGGGTGCAGGCGACTCCTTCAGAGTGGCGCTTAGAGCGTCTAGGGACTCAACAAGTTCGTTTGCAGAGCGCATTCGACTGCCCGAGGCTCTCTGCAGGAGTTGCTCAAGGATGGGCACGAGGCCGGGCATGAACTCGGCCACGGGCGAAGCCTTCTCAACAGGGTCTCCCTTGGCGATCTGCCCGAAAATTGCAGGTACTGAACGTGCCCCGAACAGTCTCTTCATCATGACCAATTCGTAGAGGATGCAGCCAAGGGAAAACAGGTCGGTCGCCGGCGAGAAGTTACGCTCGTCCTCCCAGACTTCCGGAGCGGAGTACGCGGGAGTGCCCTTGAAGAGTCCCGTCTCAGTGGAAGTTGCCTCGCCAATGACTTTGGCGATGCCAAAGTCTGCGACACGGGCCGCACTGCTCTCATCAATCAGAACATTGGCAGGCTTGAGGTCGCGATGAATGACGGGGCCGCGCAATGTGCCGGGCGAGCTATGCGCGTAGGCGAGACCGCTCGCGATGTCCCGAACCAGACTCAAGACAATCGAGGTAGGTATGGGCATCTGAAGGCGCACGCTGCGCTGGATGAAGTCCTTCAGGGTGCCGCCGGAGACGTACTCCATGACTACGGCCATGTTCTCACCAAGGGTCTCAACGGAGATCACCTGCACGATGTTGGGGTGATCCAATTGGGCACAGATCCGAGCCTCCAGCTGGAGCGCCTCGAACATCTCTGCGTCATCCCGCCGGTCGTCCTTCAGGATCTTGATGGCAACACGCCGCCGGAAGTCTCCGAGGCCGATCTTGTCTGCTAGCCAGACCTCCGCACAAGCGCCTGTCCCGAGAACCGAGATGGGCTCGTGCGCACTCCTTTTTGCAACGTCATCAGGACAAGCCTTTCTCAAGGCCTGGGAGTCTACCGCGCAGCGACGACGCTGACAGACAGTCAGTCGAATTGAAAACGAGCAGCCACAGGGTATCGGCGTCCTGACCCGAAGGCTTTGCTCGTAATCCGCAATCCTGGCGCAGCCTGTCGCCGCTTGAATTCGTTCCGATCGACCAGGCGAATGACGCGAGCGATGGTCTCGAAATCGATCCCCGTTCGGTGCGCTATGGTCGCCGCATCCGAGGTCTCTTCGATGTATTCGTGAAGTATGGCGTCGAGGGTGTCATATGGCGGAAGGGAGTCGGTGTCGAGTTGGTCTGGGGCGAGCTCAGCCGATGGAGGCTTGCTCATGGTTTCGACCGGGATCAACTCAGTGTCGCGGTTAAGCCAACCAGCAACTCCATAGACGAGCGTCTTAGGCAGGTCCGAGATCACCGCCAGCCCCCCCGCCATGTCTCCGTAGAGAGTGCAATAACCGACGGCGAGTTCACTCTTGTTTCCAGTCGATAATACGAGCGCTCCCTGGCGGTTCGACCAGGCCATAAGAATGTTGCCGCGGATTCGAGCCTGGATGTTTTGATCCGTCAGGCCGGAAGTAGCGAGGTCGTCGAGCCCAGCGCTTTGCCACAGTCCGCGCAGAGATCTCTGGTAGGCGAGGTGCACCTCTTCAATGGGGAAGACGTGAAAGCCTATTCCCAGCGCATCGGCGAGCTTGCGGGAGTCATCTACAGATCCGTCCGATGAGTAGCGTGACGGCATGGTAATTCCGGTGACCTGCTCTGCTCCCAGGGCCCGCGCAGCCAATGCGGCTGTAACTGCAGAGTCGATACCACCGCTGAGCCCGATGACAGCCCTGGTGAAGCCGCACTTCTGAAAGTAATCCGAAAGGCCCAGGGTGATCGCCCTTGCAGCCCCCTCAGGGGCAGCGAGGGGGCCATTGTCGGCACGAGCCGGTGAGGGAGAACCCAGATCAACGACCAGGAGGTCCTCGGTGAAGGCTGATGCTTCCATTCTCAGGGTGCCATCTGGCCAACAGATAAAGCTGGCTCCGTCGAAGATCAACTCGTCGTTTCCGCCCACCAGGTTGCAGTGCAGGACGGGGACCTCGAGCCCCTTTGCGAGGCTCGACAGCATACTGTGACGCAGGCGCTGCTTGCCCAGGTGGTAGGGGGATGCGGACAGGTTGAGTAGCAGCTCAGCCCCTGAATCAACGAGGGCTTGGGCGGGGTCGAAGTCGTAGAGTCGATGCTCCCAGAAGGCAGCGTCATTCCAGACGTCTTCGCAGATCGTAATCCCTAGTAATCGTCCTCGAAAAGGAATTGGCTGTACGTCTTCTTGCGACCCAGGCTCGAAATATCGTGCCTCGTCAAAGACGTCGTAGGTGGGCAGAAGAGTCTTGTGCACCCTCGCCACTTCGCCACCTCCGTCGAGCAGCGCTGCTGAGTTGTGAACGCTTCGCCCGACGGTGCTGCTGGTCTCAGTTAAGGTGCCCACCAGGAGAGCTCCTCCGTCCAGCGTGAGTGCTGCCAGTCGCAACACTTCTCGCTCGCAAGCCGCAGTCAATGCTGGTCGTTCCACCAGGTCTCGTGGGGGATAGCCAGCCAGGCATAGCTCGGGGAACACCACCAGCTCAGCACCGTCGCTACGCGCTCGCAAGTAGAACCGCTCTATCTGTCGAGCGTTTCCGGCTACGTCACCGACAACCGTGTTGATCTGAGCGAGAGCGATGCGCATGGCTGATTAGGATTAGCCCTTCGGAGACATTCTGAACTCTTGCTGCCCACAGGGCTGCAATCAGCTTATACCTGCGTGGTCGTCGGGGGGCACCGTGTCCTTCCTCTCGACCCACCATTGACACACCCCCCCAATCTTCCTAGAAGCGCGGAGCGATGCTCTCTCAAGAAACACCATCTAAGCGCCCGCGCTCAAGTGGCAACATGAACCCTCTCGACAAATTGCTCAGCAGCTACCACTTTGACCTCCCTCCTGGGTCGATCGCACAGCAGCCGAGCCCCCGTCGAGATGGCGGACGGATGCTCTGCGTGCAGCGAGACACTGGGGTGAACCAGGACCGCGCGTTCACGGATCTGGGTGAGTTCCTGTCAAAGGGGGACCTGGTCGTCGTTAACGACACCAAAGTGCTTCCTGCACGGCTCACTGCTCGAAAAGTTGACAGCGGCGGCCGGGTCGAGGTGCTCCTGGTAGAGCCGGTTGCGAGCGGTGGCTGGACGGCGCTGGTGCGCCCGTCTTCGAGGGTCCGACCAGGCACAAGAGTGTCTCTCGAGAGACGTGGTGTGACCGGCTCAACTGGGCCTGTGATCGTCATCGGAGAAGTACGAGGCGATGGCAGCCGGCTGGTGTCGTGTGATG
>CAZEIY010000444.1:0-2779 GCA_964512375.1 uncultured Rickettsiales bacterium
CGGCACAGAGTTGGTGTGCTGCCGGCGCCTGCACAGCCTGCGGTGTGTCGTCATCGTCACCGCTGCTGTCGTCATCGTCGCCGGTATCGTCGTCGTCGCCAGCGCTGTCGTCGTCGCCGCTGCTGTCGTCGTCGCCGGCAGTGTCGTCATCGCCGCTCGTGTCGTCGTCATCGGGGGGCGGGTCGTCGGTACAGCCGGGCAGAAGGATGAACAGGGCTGCGAGCAGGGCCAGGTAGGGAGGTGCGTACATCTTCACTACAACCCTCGAGGTTGGGGGATTCACGTTTCGACTTGATAACACAGATCGGAGAAATCCCGCTCAGTCAGCGGGAGGCCAGACCACCTCGAGAGGAGCGTGCCTAGCAGGGGCGGCTCCTGCCGGAGTGGGATGAGTGCCCAGACACTGTCGCGGCCATTTAGCGGCCCTAATCACACGTCAAACAACCGAACTTCCCACTTAATCACGCCCCGCTACCTCAGCAGAGTTAACATAACGCCTCTTATCGGACCCATACACCTAGGATGTCGCATTGCCCGCGAGCAGCGAAGTTAAGCAAGGGTGCGGTTTTCAATCTCAGGAGGTTGAGCACCCGTGCGGGTCCTCCAGCGGCTAGGCTGTAGGTCTCTGTCTCTGCGGAGGAATGCATGAGAGCATCTGTCATCGCTGTGCTTACAGGCGTGTTGTTCACTTCGTCTCTGGCCCTGGCCGTGCCGACGAAGGTTGCGCAGCAAGGACGCCTGCTCGACGGCGACGGCGTACCCTTGAGCGGTCCTCACCAACTGGACTACGCTCTCTTTGACGCTTCAAGTGGTGGAACAGAACTCTGGTTCGAGTCCCAGGAAGTCTCGTTCGATGGGGGCTACTACTCCATCGAGCTGGGAGGCAGCGAGCCTCTTGATGACCTCGTCATCAGTTCTTCAGAAGTGTGGCTCGAGCTCTCCGTGGATGGAGTGCTTCTGGAACCGCGACTGCAACTTGTCTCAGTTCCCTTTGCCCTGCGTTCAATAAGTGCTGAGCACCTGGAGGGTGGCGTCGTAGATGCAGTAGAGATCTTTGTTGGAGGACAGCTGATCGTAGATGGTCATGGTCAGTGGGTTGGTCCATCATCTTCCGTGTCCTGGGCCGATCTCAGCGGCGTGCCGTCCGACCTGCTCGATGGAGATGCCGATAGCCTGGCCGGCCTGGCCTGTCTCAGTGGTCAGGTACCCGCTTACGACGAGGGAAGTGGTCTTTGGGTGTGCAGCTCACTCAGCGGTCCGAACACCCTCGCACTGCTCACCTGCACGGATGGGCAGGTGGTGACCTGGGATGACCACCTTGTGCAGTGGAGGTGTGACGACCAGTTCCATCTGACTGAGGGCGCAATCGAAGACTTCATCACCAATGGCATAATCGACCTTGCTGCCGGCACCACTATAGGCGGCCTTGACCTGGTCACTACCTCGGACCTCACCACCAGCCTCCCGTGGTCGGCTATCACCAATATCCCAGGTGGGCTCGACGATGGTGACAATGACACTCTGCTGGGGCTCCCCTGTGCGGATGGCTTTGTCGCAAAGTTCAGCAGTCAACTCGGCGCCTGGGACTGTGCGCCCGACCTCGACAGCCAGTTGAGCGAGGCCCAGGTAGAGGACTTCATTACCAATGCCGCGCTTGATCTTGCTGCGGGGAGCACCCTCGGCGGTCAGAGTATCGCCACAGGTTCTCACACAACCGACAGCGACACCCAACTCAGTGAAGCTCAGGTCGAGAACTTCATCACCAATGCAGCCATCGACCTTGCTTCGAGCACTTCAGTAGGGGGTCTGCCCATTGCGACCGGTGCACATGCGGTCGACACCCAACTCAGTGAAGCTCAGGTTGAGGACTTCATCACTAACGCTCCCCTCGATCTGGCGGCGGCGACCCTGGTCGGCGGCCAGCCCATCACCACCGGTCCACACACAGTCGACACCGACACAGACACCCAACTCAGCGAGTCTCAGGTGGAGGGCTTCGTGACCAATTCGGCCATCGATCTCGCCGTCGGTAGTTCGATCAATGGAGCGCTCATCGCGACAGGGCCGCATACCACCGTGAGCGCCCTGACCGAGTCCCAGGTCGAGGCCTACATCACCAACGGGCCCCTGTCCCTGGGTGCGGGCACGACCCTGGCGGGTGCCTCTATCTCTACGGGCTCACACACCATCAACACCAACACCCAGCTGACTGAAGGACAGGTCGAGTCCTACATAACCAATTCACCCATCAGCCTGGCGGTGGGTTCGACCATGGGTGGCGTACCGATCACGACGGGAGCACACACCACCCAGTTTGGCTGGAGCAGCATCACGGGCATGCCGGGTGACATCTCGGACGGTGACAGCGACCTGCTCGCCTCGCTCAACTGCCAGAGCAACCAGGTCCCGAAGTGGAGCGCTGCTTTTGCTGCCTGGCAGTGTGCAGCCGATATTGACACCGACACCGATACCGATACCAACACCCAGTTGACCGAGGCCCAGGTTGAGAACTTCATCCAGAACGGGCCCATAGGGCTTGCGTCAGGCTCCACGCTGGGTGGGCAGGTACTGGTCGGCGGGTCCCACACGACGAACCTGGACTGGTCGAGCATCACATCCATACCCTCGGACTTCAGTGACGGCGACAACGACGTGCTGGGAGGGCTCAGTTGTACCGGCGGGCAGGTAGCGCGCTTCGATGCGAGCATTTCACAGTGGGCCTGCGCCAGTGAGCAGGTTCTCACGGAATCTCAGGTTGAGAACTTCATTACCAACGGCG
>CAZEIY010000444.1:2789-3841 GCA_964512375.1 uncultured Rickettsiales bacterium
CTATCGCACTGAATTCGGCGTCTACGCTCGAAGGTCAGGCCATCTTGAGTGTCGCGAGCACCGGGCAGGTCAGTCCGGCGACCAACTTGAGCTTTGATTCTTCAACCCTCTTTGTGGACGCCACCAACAACCGGGTCGGTGTTGGAGGTAATAGTCCGAACCGGACTCTCGAAGTGACCACCAGCGACGGCCTGCGCATCAACAACTCCAATTCGGGTGTAGGCGGGTATCTGGAGCTCACCAATTCCGGCGACAATACGGACAGCTGGACCTTGGAACGGGACGGTAGCGGCGCGTTCATGCTGGCCCATCACGCCGGCTTCGGCAGGGGAAGCGGCAACACCACGTCCCCGCTTTACATCGATGACACTGACCGAGTGGGCGTCGGTACTTCGTCTCCACAGTCCATCCTGCATGTCGTAGGTGGATCCAATTCCCGCGTCCGACTCGAGGGGGACTTCGGCGGTATCGACTTCTACGACAATGGGTCGAATCGAAAGGGCTATGTGGGACAGGACTCCAACTCCTCGGCTGAGATGACCACCCTGGCGGCCACCAACAACTCAGGCCTGATCACCTTCGACACCATCGAAGGCGGCACCCCCTATGAACGGGTCCGCATCTCTAACGACGGCAAGGTGGGGATCGGCACCGACAACCCATCAGAGAGGCTGAGTGTTGCCGGAACCATCGAGTCCACCAGCGGTGGGGTGAAGTTTCCCGACGGTACGACCCAGACCTCGGCAGCGGCCGGAGGCGCCACGGGAGGTGTGATGTACATCCGCTACGATCAGGTCTGTCCGAGCGGATGGACGCAGTACGACATCAACAACCCTGTGATGGGGACTTTCGCATCGGACATCTGCTACCGCACGGACACCGCCTGCCTCGTCATGTATATCCGCTACGATCAGTACTGTCCGACGGGTTGGACCCAGCACGACATCAACAACCCGATCATGGGGGACTTCGCAGTTGATGCCTGCTGGCGTTGCAACTGATCGCAGGCAGACTGTGCAGTAAGAGCCGTAGATTTCGACGCGATTCGAGCC
>CAZEIY010000445.1:0-3836 GCA_964512375.1 uncultured Rickettsiales bacterium
GCGTTCATCATCGTCTAGGCCACCTCAACGGAGGTAACATAACGCCTCTTATCGGACCTATAGGCTGCCAGGAACCGGCACCGTCTTTGCCTCAGTCCTCATCCGGGTACACCACCAGATTGAAAAGAGAACCTTCAGAGCCGGTAACCCGGTGCTTGCAGCGCAGCTCGCTGCTCAACAGAGTGAACATCCAGGAAAGTGATATCAAGGCCATCGATTCACAGGCTAGGCTCTCGCAATGCGTCGAATGCTCCCGCTCCTCTGTGCCGCCCTCTTTGTCTCCAGTCCGCTCCAAGCTCTCGAGGTGGACTCCGCGGGGGTCACGCTTCCAGACACGATGGGAGCAGGCGCCGGCACCTGGGAAGCCATTACCTTCGGCTCAGCCTTCTCTGCGCCCCCCGTTGTCATCGCCACTCCAGGCCCAAGTCCAGGGGGTCAGCCCTTCACGATTCGAATACAGAACATCACCACGACCGGCTTTGAAGCCCAGGTTCTGGAGCCTCAGGGGAGCAATCAAACCGGCCACTATTACGTCGAGATGACCTACCTCGCGGTCGAGGAGGGAACTCATGGGCTGCCCGATGGCTCGCTCCTCATAGCGGGAACATCTCAGGTTCAGGCCGAGCAATATGCATCCAATCACGGGCTACCCAGCGCCTGGGAGACGGTCTTCCTCCGCCTGGGCTTCCCCTCCCCACCTTCCGTTCTGGCCCAGATTCAGACCATGAACAACGAGACTGGGGCGGTACCGGCAGCCTTCTCAACGCCTTTTCTCACCGTCGCCATCGACCAGGTCAGCGTAGGTAGCTTCTCCGTGGCGCTGGAGCGCTCCAAGGTGATCCCTGGCTCAGTCACGACTCCCGAGACAGTGGGCTGGATCGCTATCTCTTCCAACGCTAACGGAGCCCTGACCGACACCTCGGGGGGGACTGTCCTCTGGGAGAGCGTTCTGGTGCCTGCAGGCGCGACGGCAATTGGCGTGTCCGATGGCTGTGAAACGACCACGCTCTCAGCGAATTTTTCGTCTGACCCGCCAGCGGTCATCTCGATGAACACCCGGCTTGATGACGACGGCGGATGGGCCCGTGTCTGTTCACTGACCACCACCGACGTCGGTTACCAGATCAACGAAGACTGGTACGTCACTCAGGAACGAAACCACCCTGGTGAAGACATCAGCGTTCTCGTCTTCGAGAGCGGAATCATCAATCTCGACCTCGATGCTGACGACGACGGCATCGACGACACAGTCGAGGATGCACTCGGCACGTCGAGCAGCAATCCAGACACCGATGGGGACGGCATCTGCGACGGCGCAATCGCTGTGCCTGGGGTCTGTGTCGCTGGCGAGGATGCCGCTGATGAGACCGACACGGACGGGGACGGCATCATCGACGCACTGGATGATGATTCCGATGGCGACGAGGTGCCGGATGCGGTGGAGGGGGTTAACGACGCCAACGGAAATGGAGTTCCTGCCTTTCGGGATCCGACCGAGCCGGCCACTGGTGATGACGACGACAGTTCTGCAGGTGACGACGACGACGACAGCAGCAGCGACGATGACGACGACAGTGGCAGCGACGATGACGATGACAGCACTGCCGGCGATGACGATGACAGCACTGCCGGCGATGACGACGACACGGGAGGTTATAGCGATGGATGGGGACAAGGGGCGGCCGACTGTTCCTGCAGCGCATCGACTCGCCTACTGGCCCCTGGCCACTGGCTGCTGCTCCTGGGTCTTCTTGGGCTACGACGTCGTCGTGCTCCCACCAGCCTGCGAAGGTCATCACATCAGTAAACAGTGCAGAGCCTGACAACGACGAGCCACTACTCCAGTCGATGTAGGTCGCACTTCCCGAGTAGAGGATGTGGTTGATTGAAGTAAGGGGAGTACGTATTGGTCCTGGGACTGATCTGTTCTTGCTCCACCTTGCCCTCTGCCTTACTCTGGGCCCGCTCGCCGGACGGAGGTCTTTTCGGTGGCACCGCCTGAGCCCGGCAAACGGCCGGCTAAGGCATTAGGGACGCCCGTCGCGGGCGCGAGAGGATTCGATGTACCGCCTGATTCTGCTGCTTGCTGCCCTCTGCATTTCTACGCCTGCCCTTGCCGAGAGTATCTCGACCGAGAGCCCCTCGACGATAGAGGAGGAAGCTCCCGCCGCAGAGGGGACTCTTGCCGCTGATCAGGGAGCCACGCCAAGCGCTGCAGCCAATGACGACGACTCGTCGAAGGTTGCATCCACGGATGACGACGACTCTGCTGGCGCAGGTGCACCAATCGAGGAGGCTTCTCCGGCGAGCGAGGTCGTTGCAGTCGGGGACATGGCTGCTGGCAGTGATGAGGCGGGCAGGTGCAAGCCTGCTGACGCAGGCCCCGCTGAGGGATTCGACAAGTGGGACCAGGTGTTCGGCAAGTACGTCGTTGGTCCCATCGCCACCTTTCTCTTCTGGGATATCTGGTTCTGGGACAACGATGACGAGAAGGCCGCCGAGTTCAAGGTGGTTGTGGCCTCGATCAACAGCGATGCTGATGGCTGCGCGGAGCGACTGGCAGCGAAGGTTGCGGACCTGTCGGATCGCGACGACAAGACCGCTGCTGTCTTTGTAGGCTCTCTCCCCCTGCCTCTGACCATCGATTTTGTACCGAGGGCTGAAGCTGAGAAGCTCCAAGCAGAGCTCCAATCCGAAGGTTTTGAGTCATCGCTTCAGGCGAACACGGTCAATTTTCCCATCGTGGTGCTCTGGCTGGTCTTCGGCGCCTGCTTCTTCACACTGCGCATGAATTTCATCAACCTGCGTGGCTTCCGGCACGCCATTACCGTCACCTCGGGTGCCTACGACAACCCGGATGAGGAGGGTGAGATTACTCACTTTCAGGCGCTCTCTGCGGCTCTCTCAGCGACGGTTGGCCTGGGGAACATCGCTGGCGTGGCAATCGCGGTGGCCGTGGGCGGGCCCGGCGCGGTCTTCTGGATGGTGCTCGCTGGTTTCCTGGGCATGTCTTCGAAATTCACGGAGTGCACGCTCGGCCAGATGTATCGAGTCCGAGACGACAAGGGCAACGTGTCGGGTGGTCCGATGCAGTACCTCCATCGGGGACTGGAAGAGATGGGTGCGGGTGGTCTCGGCAAGGTGTTGGCGGTGCTCTTTGCAGTGATGTGTATCGGCGGCAGCTTCGGTGGCGGCAACATGTTCCAGGCCAACCAGTCAGCCCAGCTGGCCGGCGAGGTCGTGCCCATCTTCGGCGACTACCCCTGGCTCTATGGCGTGCTACTGGCCGTTGCGGTTGGCATGGTGATCATCGGTGGCATCAAGCGGATCGGCATGGCGGCCAGCGCGATTGTTCCGGCGATGTGCGGCATCTACGTGATCGCTGGCCTCGTCGTCCTGTTCGTAAATGCCTCCGAGGTCCCTGCCGCCTTTGGCGTAATCATCTCCTCGGCTTTCACGACGTCTTCGGTGGCAGGTGGTGCGATCGGTGTCTTGATTCGTGGCTTCCGTCGTGCAGCATTCAGCAACGAAGCTGGCGTCGGCTCCGCGGCAATAGCCCACTCTGCGGCGAGCACTGAAGAACCGGTACGGGAGGGCATTGTTGCACTGCTCGAGCCCTTCATCGATACCATCATCATCTGTACGATGACCGGCCTGGTGATCGTCACATCGGGTGTCTACACCGACGAATCTCTGACCGGGATTGCTGTGACGGCGGCGGCCTTCGCGACCGTAATCCCCTGGTTCCCGATCATCTTGTCCATCGCTGCAGTGCTCTTTGCGTTCAGCACCATGATCAGTTGGTCCTACTACGGGGAGCGGTGCTGGACCTCCTT
>CAZEIY010000446.1:0-3835 GCA_964512375.1 uncultured Rickettsiales bacterium
GATGGTGACGGCGCCAGTATCTGCGAGTTCGACTGCAATGATCAGGATGCCGCTCTCACCCCAACCGACGGTGATAGCGACACCTTCAGCTCATGTACAGGCGACTGCGATGACGGTAACGGAACCGCCTACCCGGGCGCTCCTATTGTTTGTGACAGCATCCTGGATAATGACTGTAACGGTGTGACCGATGCGAACGAGCAGGATCTGGACAACGATGGGCAGACGCCCTGCGAGAATGACTGCGACGATTTTGACAGCAGCCTCAATGCTCTTGATAGCGACAATGATGGTTTCTCTACCTGTCAGGGCGACTGTAATGACAGCAGCCCCGCATTGAGTCCGGGCGTAGACTCAGATAGTGACGGATGGGATACCTGTGGAGGTCCGGGTCTTCCGGCTGACTGCGATGATGATGATTCAGGCTTGAACTGGAACGACGTCGATGGTGACGGCGCATCTACGTGCAGCATTCCAGTTGACTGCGATGACCTGGATCCAGATCGGAGCCAGGCGGACGACGACAACGATGGCGTGACATCTTGTGCAGGTGACTGTGACGACAGCAACTCGCTTGTCGGCTCGAACGACCTCGAGGGGAGCCCTCGCGACGGTCTTGATAACGACTGTGATGGAACAGCCGACGAGAATCTGATCCTGACCGGCTATGTCGCAATCTCTGAGATGATGATCGCTGCCGATCCCGGAAACAACGACGGAGTAGGCGAATACCTCGAGCTCTTCAATCCATTCTCGGTCGCTGTTGACCTGCGCGGCTGGGAAGTCGTCATCGTAAACGGGGCAACCTCGCTTACTGAGGTGTACACCTTCGATGAGGGGGTGGATGTCGAGCCGATCCTGGTGCCGGGTTCCTCTCGGGCCGTGTTCGCTCGGGCAAACAATGCGGACGCCTTCAACGCGGACATAACGAGTACTGGTCTTCCCTCTTCGGCCGTGGGCTACATCTGGCAGCCGCCCTTGTTCAGTAACGTCTCGGGCACGGTCACTTTCCGGTTCGGAACAACCGACATTGATGGTGTCAGTTGGACGGGGAGTAGCTCGAGCGCCTGGGCCGAGGGGGTCGCCATGAGCATGCCTGGCACCCTTGGGAGCAACACGCACAACCAGAACGATAATGCCAGCTTGAACTGGTGCGCTGAGACAGCCGCTCTGGGTGGTGGAAACGCGGGTTCGCCGGGCGCCATCGCTAGCTGTAACTAAGCTAACAGAGCGTGTTTGCTCTCGGCTGGCCCTACTCTTTGGGCCAGTCGCCGCGGGCCCGACGAGAACGATAAGCGGCAGCCACAAGTCCTTCCCAGAAGGGCGTGCTGTCTTCTCTTTCTTCTTCCTCCTCCTCGGAGCTATCGACCTCTTCGTTGACTCCACCGCTCTTCTTGTTGGCTCCACCGCTCTTCTTGTTGGCTCCACCAGCTTTCTTGTTGGCTCCACCAGCTTTCTTGTTGGCTCCACCAGTTTTTTTGTTGGCCCCGCCGCTCTTCTTGTTGGTCCCACCTCGGCTCTTCGCCGAGGAGCCTCTCGGTCCCGAGTTGACCGTCGCAGCCCTGGCCGGACGACTGACAGCTTCCGAAGAATCACCTGCTACGGCAGTCTTCCGTGCGCTCTCGTCACTGCTGCTGTTTCTGGTTTTCTTGCCGCCGTTCGTCGTCACTGCGATGCTCCTTCCCATCGGATGGCTTCGCTTTTAGCGAGGCTAGCATAGGCTGAGGCCTGTTCTTGAGACGACAGGAACGGGGGGCGCGTTGCCTGCATCCTGAGACCCTGGGTATCATGTCGGTGCGCTCGAACCACCCTGCAAATGGGGCAGAGTCCGCAGCGCTGAGAGACTGAAGAATTATGAGACTCCCATTCTGGTTGCCGCTGACAGTCCTGAGCTTCGCCCTGCTCGTTCCAACATCCTCGTTTGGGCAGACTGCTGAGGAGGAGGAGGCTCAAGAACGTCTCGCTGAGGCAAAAGAAGCGTTCGCAGCAGAGGATTTTCAGAAGTCGCTCGAAGCTGCGGACGCTGCACTGCGGCTGTACCCGTCTCTATATGCAGCCATGATGTACAAGGGTCTGGCGTATGAGGGGCTGGGTGAGTTGAAGCGAGCGAAGGGCTTGCTGAAAATTTTCAGAGCGAGCACCTTCAGTGAGGACGACAAGGCCGTGGCCGATGAGGCGCTCGTGCGGATTCAGGACAAGTTGGGCGAGGAGCGCAAGGCAACCGTTGATCAGGAGGCAGCGGCGCTGTCGCAGTCGACCGCTGACTCCGAAGGTGAATATGAGGTCATTGCCGAAGATACGGCTCCTGCTCCGAGGAAGGCCGCGCGTATGGCGGTTCCTCTCGATATGCCCGACTATCCGGCTGGCTCCGAGGAGTTTCTCAGTTGGATGTTGTATCGCCAGCAGCTCTCTCTCCTGGAGGTCCGCCGCGACACCGGAATCGCCATTCTGGCCGGAGGCGGAGCCCTGACAGCTATCGGCGCTGGTATCTCTGGGGCCATGGTGGGTGCTTCGTCACAGAGTGCAAACGACCCGAACATCGAGGCTGGCTATGCCGCTGGCCTTGGCGCGATGTTCTCTGGGGTCGCGCTGGTGGGCATCGGCTTGCCGCTGACCATCATCAACGCCGCCAAGGCGAGTTCGCTCTCGCGTGGGCGCACATCCACCGCTCAGCGCGGCCCGCACGTCGATATTGAAGGCGGTGCCCTCGCCTTGCGTTTCTGATGTCCGTGCAGGAACCGCGACTGGCTTGGACTCTGCTGTTGCGGCCGCGCGGAGGGTCTCTTGCAGCGGCTCCGATCTGGCCATCTCTGGTGCTCGACCGCTTCGGTGAGGTCCCGCTGGGGCCACTGTCGTCTGTTCAGCAAGTGCTCGAGGGGCCCCTTCCCGTTCAGGTTCTGTCTCGCAGCAGCGGTGAACAGGAGCGGTGGGTTCTCTCAGGTTTCGGCCGCTCGCTGGGCGTCACGGTTGTGGTCGCGCACGATGGCCCGTTGGATCGCTTCGTTCCTGTCGAAGAATTGCGCCGCCAGGCAATCCTGTCCTTCGTCGGCGGCGAGACCGGTGACGAAGATGAACTCGACAGCAGGCTACGGGGCCTGGTCGAGGGAGAAGGCTCCTGGGAGTTCCTTGGACTCATTGAGGTGGTGGCATCGCTAGGGGAGGGAACTCCTCCAGAAGTGCCCGATGAGAATGGCTGGGATGAACTGAGCGGTCTGGTCTTGGGACGAGGCGTCGGCATTGGTCTGGGACATGGCGCCTGGCAGATGACCGGCTGGTATAGCGGAGCCACGGAGCGTGGCGTGATGAACCGGCGTCTACAAGTGCTCCTCGAGGGACACCTCAAGAGGCCATCAGCCCTTGTTTGTTATGGAGCAGAAGCTGTTCTCTGGGGGACAGTAGTCCGTGATGCCAGCAGGCGAGCAGCCGCTCTTGAGGCGGTGCTGAACGAGGTGCGGCTAGCCGCTAGTTGGGCGATCTCGGGTGGCCCAGCCGCCGAACTGGACGCAGACGGCCACATCGCGCTGTCCGCTCGGCTTGAGACCTTGAGGGTCGCCCTCGAGGAGGACCTTCAGCAGCTGCGTTCCTGCAACATGCGGCTCCATGGTCCTACACAGCGGATCTTCGGGGAGGGTGGTGTAGCGAGCCCTTCGGGAGCATTTATGGAGGCTTCGTCCCGGTCAGTCGATCTGCTTGCTGAATTCGAGGGGCGCTTGCAGGTTGCAGCGCGCTGGAGTGAGGCGCTCGAACTGGCTGGCAAGATGATCCAGCAGCGCGCCGTCACTCCTGGCTGAACTCAGGGTAGTGCGTCGAGTAAAGTCTCGGCCTCTTTTACGCT
>CAZEIY010000447.1:0-3798 GCA_964512375.1 uncultured Rickettsiales bacterium
GAGAGGAGTGGATTCGGACTGAGGTTGCCCTTCCCGTTCCCTGGGCACAGGCCGGTGCCGAAGTCGCTCAGTCGCACTCTACTTTGTTTGCTGACGAGCAGGGTGCAGCGGCAGCAGGCGACACGGCTGAGCAGGGACAGGACGCTTCCGCACCGGGCATTGCCGAGACTCTGGCAGGTCAGCAGGCGGAGGCGCCTATCGAGGGCGGCCGCTTCGTGTGGATGCTCCTCCTTGCCTTCCTCGGCGGCATGTTGCTCAACATTATGCCGTGCGTGTTGCCGGTTCTGACCATGAAACTGTACTCCCTGGTGGAGCAGAAGGATGTGTCGGCCAGCGAGCGACGGGTGGCTGGGATTGCCTACAGCGCGGGGATAGTCTTCTCCTTCTTGGCTCTCGCGGTCGCCGTGGTGGTCCTGCGCCTCTCCTTCGGGCAAGACGTCCTTTGGGGCTTCCAGTTCCAGTATCCCGCCTACGTAGCGGCGTTGGCGGCGTTGGTGTGGCTCTTTGGGCTGTCGCTGTTCGGGGTCTTTGAGGTCCCGGCCCTGGGCGCCAACCAGGCCGCTGAGGCATCTGCGCGAGATGGCTCCGCTGGTTACTTCCTTACCGGTGTCTTTGCGACCTTGCTGGCGACTCCATGCAGCGCTCCTTTCCTGGGAACGGGCATGGGCTTCGCCTTCTCGCTTCCTACCGCCGGGATTCTCTTGTTCTTCGCCGTCGCAGGGCTCGGTCTGGCTGCGCCCTTCCTGGTGATTGCGCTTGTTCCCGCTCTGTTCCGCTTCCTGCCGCGCCCGGGTGCTTGGATGGACACCTTCAAGCAACTGATGGGCTTCACCCTGGTAGCCACCACGTTGTGGTTGGTGGATGTGCTGGTCGGTCAGGTCGGCGCAGACCGCGGCATCGGCTTTCTTGCCGTGTTGCTGTTTCTTTCCATGGGTTCATGGACCTTTGGTCGTTGGGGTGGGCCCACGGAGACTGGCGCCCGTCAGGTGATGGCCTTCGTCATGGCGCTGGCAATCAGTGGTCTCGGTGCCTACTTCTTCCTGGATCTGGAGATGGCTGCAGCTGAGCCGAGTTCTTCGTCTGCTCTCTCCACGGAGCTCGACTTCTCTGAGTCGATGCCGTGGCAGCCCTTTAGTGAAGAGCGTCTGGCGGAGCTCGAGGGCACGACTGTGTTCGTGGACTTTACTGCAGACTGGTGTCTGACCTGCAAGGTCAATGAGAAGACCATCCTCGAGACCGAGAAGGTACGGAGCGCGATGCGGGATCTCGGCGTCGTGCCCCTCAAAGCCGACTGGACTCGGCGCGACCCGGTAATCACTCGCTGGCTACAACGATATGGAAAGGCGGGAGTACCGTTCTATCTTGTGGTTCCCGCCGATCGTGGTCTGGACAATATCCCTCTTCCCGAGGTGATTACCGGCGACGGAGTGATCGCCGCGTTGCGCCGCGGCTGAGGTTCGTTGAACAAGGCCACCCGGCGTGGTCAGTTAGTTTCGCGTGGTAGATTCTTGTGGTCTTGGAGACCACATGACTGCCAACCTGCGAGCCCTCTTACTTCTCGTACTGCTTCTGGCGCTGACCTCAGGCTGCAACAAGGGGCTCTTTGTGAGCTGCCCAGAGGGTGCTTCGAAGGTAGACACCCCTGACGGAGGCTACGCCTGCCAACGGCCCGACGGCACCGCGCATGGCCCCTTCCGAACGCTCCATCCAGGTGGTTCTGTTGCCGAGACAGGTACCTATGTGGACGGACTCGAGGAGGGCCTTTTTGAGACGTGGTTTGTAGATGGCACGAAGGCTTCGCGCGGTGAGTGGCGTGCGGGCGAGGCTTGGAGCACGTTCCATGTATGGCACACGGACGGGGAGTTGGCCCTGGAGCGAGGCTATAAGGAGGGGGTGCCGACGGGGATCCATCGTTGGACCGACGATGAGGGCCATTCGTCCAAAGAAATCGAGTTCGTTGACGGTCTCAAGGTGCGGATGAGCCGTTACGGGCGGCGAGGGGTTAGGACCTATGAGGCCCTCTGGGAAACTGAGGTCCAGGTTCGTGAGGAGGCCTGGAACCAGGAGGGGGTGAAGCTGCTGGAGGCTATCGGTCTACATGGAGAGGCGGGGACGCTGAAGAAGTGGAACGAGGCTGGCCAGATGCTGAGCCTTGCTCAGTACGTGGACGGGTATCCCACCGCAGAGTCTGTCTTTCACGGGAATGGTGCAGTTCGGGAGAAGCGCACCTTTGGCGTGGCTGGACGCGTCCTCACTTTCGATAGTCAGGACGAGAATGGCGCCCTGCTTGCTCGCACTCAATTTGATTCGGAGAAGCCGTCGACGGTCTGGCCGGTTGATAGCCCAGGCTCAACCGGGATCGAGGTGATGGTCGATGATGATGCGCGGGTCAAAGCGCTGCTCTACGGAAGTCCGGCCGCTGGCTCGGGACTCCTGCCGGGCTCCAAGATCCTCTCCATCGGCGATTGGCAACTGCCGCAAGCTCCTGATGTGGGCCTGGTCTACAACGCTCTTATGGGGGAGGTGGGTACGTCGTTCTCGATGGTGGTGCAGTTGCCGACTGGGCTGGTGGCCACCTTCGAGATGGATCGGGTTCAGCGCGATCTGCTCGACGTTCGTCGAACCCGGAGTGAGGGGTGGTCGGTCGCAGGCACACGCGTCGAGCAACTTCGATTCAACGCGGGCTTTCTGGTGGAGGAACGCCGCTGGTTTGATTCAGGCAATAAGCGAGAAGCCGCAGACTACGATGAGAAGGGTCGGTTGGTCTGGCATCGCAAGTGGCATGAGAGCGGGGAACTGAATGAAGAGATTGCGCCGCTACAGGGTGACACTCATCTGCTGTGGCAGAGCTGGGATGAATTGGGCACGCGTATCGGCCGTGGTGCTTTTCTCTGGGGTACGTCCGACAAGGCAGGCAGTCTGCTGAAAGACGGCGAGTTCTCCTACTGGCAGGATCGTGGGGTCCTCAAGAGCACAATTCACTGGAAAGAGGGACTCAAACAGGGGGGGTATTCAAGCTTCTACCCATCTGGGGAGCCACATGAACTCGGAGAGTTCAAGGATGACTTGAAGGAGGGTAAGTGGACCGTAAACCGCGAGCCTGTTCAGTCTGATCCGAACATCCCGTTCAATGTTCTGGAGTCCACTCAGATGTTTGCTGCCGGCAAGAAACATGGTGGCTTCGAGGCTTTCGACACACAGTGTGGCTGGTGGACCGAGAAGGGCAGCTACAAGGACGGTGTGAAGCACGGTGAGTGGTCGAGTCGGCCAGGGCCTCGTTACTACTCGTGTGATGAGTCCGGCATGGCCACGCGAGGCACGTGGACCTCTCGCAATCGCGCGCAGACCTGTAGCAAGGGGAACTACCGCAACGGCCTGAAGTACGGCAACTGGAAGACGCGAAAGGACTGCTGGTGCGAGGAGGGCGGTGAGAGCTCCTGCGAGGTGCTCGTTCGTAAGTACGGTAATGACGAGATGTTGCTCTCCGAAGAGGTGAAGGACAGCTTCTAGGGCTGCAGAGCCCGGGTTCCGATCTCAGTCGGGACAGCCGTCTCGATCGCGTCGCCGATTGAAGGTCTCTGGACGCATGGGGCACCGGTCATCGCGGTCGAGAATGCCGTCTTCGTCGTTGTCGTAATCGGGGCAGCCCCCCAGGTCCTCGAAGCCGTCATAGTCCTCGGCGTCGAAGGGGCAGCCATCCAGGTGGTCGGCGATGCGGTCGTTATCGTTGTCGTAATCGGGGCAGCCATCGGCATCGTTGTAGCCGTCGATATCCTCCTGCTCGGTCGGACAGCGGTC
>CAZEIY010000448.1:0-3775 GCA_964512375.1 uncultured Rickettsiales bacterium
GTTGGCGAGACCATAAGTGCCTTCCCAGTAGTGGTTGATCAGGTTGGTCGAGGAGAAGGAGATTGTGTCGTTGACGGTGACCTCGATCGTACCGCTCGCCGTGTGACATGTCGTCACCGGAATCGAGAAGACCTCCGCCATGGTGACGCTGTTCATGTTGAGCCGAATGTGCTGCTGGTTCTCAATGACATCGCTGTTGTCCCACAGCGTGGTCTTCTTCAGCCACTCGCGGTTGGGAGAGGTCCACCAGACGTCATAGGCGCGTTGGTTGATCGCCGAGACCAGGTCATCCAGGTGATCTGTGACTGCCGCTGTTCCCAGCGCATTGTTCGCATTGGAGAGAAGCGTCGCATTGGAGATCTCGCCACCGTGGGCGCCGCCATGGTTCTTCCAGACGATGTTCCAGCCCCCACCATCGGTCGTCTGGTCGCACCAGACCTCGAAGGCGCCATCCGTGTTCGGGTCGACCCACCACAGGCCGTCGGCTGAGGCAGGGTTGTTGTCGCGAATGTCTGCGCAGTCGGTTGCAGGGCAAGCCTGAACATCACCGAGTGCCTCGCCGTCATCGACTGTGTTGTTGCAGTCGTTGTCCTTGGAATCACAGACTTCTGTGGCGCCAGGGTAGGAGTAATCTGCCAGATCGTCGCAGTCGGATGCGTCGCTTATGTAGCCAGGCGGTGCAGTACAGGCAGTGGCGGTCGCTGAGCTATCGCCGAAGCCATCCAGATCGGAATCCGCATACCAGGTGCTGAGTACTCCCTCGTCGATCTGGGTGTCGCAGTTGTTGTCGTCGCCGTCACAGACCTCAGTGGCTGCAGGATGGATACCGGGGTCGAGGTCGTCGCAGTCTGAGAGGTCGCTGACATAGCCCGCCGGCGCCGTGCAGGCAGTAGCAGCTGCTGCGCTATTGCCGAAGCCATCTCCATCGGAGTCCGAATACCAGATGTTGAGCACCCCCTCGTCGGTCTGGGTGTCGCAGTTGTTGTCCGTTCCATCGCATACCTCAGCTGCATTGGGGTTGACCGTCGGCGCCAGGTCATTGCAGTCGGTTCCGTCAGCCACTGTTCCGAACGGGGCTACACAAGCGACTGTGCTGCTCAGCGCGTTGCCAAAGCCATCTCCATCCGCATCGGCGTACCAGGTGCTGGGAGCGGCTGTCCCCTCATCGATCTGGGTGTCGCAGTTATTGTCCGTTCCATCACAGACCTCGGCAGCACCCGGATACGAGGATGGGTTCAGGTCGTCGCAGTCGGTTCCGTCGGCCACTGTTCCGAACGGGGCTACGCAAGCGACTGTGCTGCTCAGCGCGTTGCCAAAGCCATCTCCATCGGCATCGGCGTACCAGTTCCCGGGAGCGGCTGCTCCCTCGTCGATCTGCGTGTCGCAGTTATTGTCGGCTCCATCACAGACCTCGACGGCTCCTGGATACGAGGATGCGTTCAGGTCGTCGCAGTCGTTGTTGTCCGCCACATAGGCAGTGGGGGCAGCACAGGACAGTGCGCTCGTAGCGGAGCGACCGTAGCCGTCACCGTCCGCATCGAGATACCAGAGGGTCTCGCCGCTTGCGCCGGCCTCATCGATCAGATCGTCACAGTCGTTGTCGACGCCATCGCAGGATTCCGTCTGGGCCAGGTGAATCGTGTCGTTCGTGTCATCACAGTCCTCGCAGGCAGCGCTGCCATCCCCGTCGACGTCAGCGTGTCCTACGGAACCATCGCAGTTGTAGTCAGCAGGATCTGTGCAGTCCGATTCGCTCGCACCTGGATGGAACGCAGGGTTCTGATCGTCGCAGTCACCGCCGTGGAGGGTCTCGCCCGGAGCGCTATCGCAGGAACTGTGAGCCGTGCCATCGTCGCCGAAGCCGTCGCCGTCACCATCCTGGTACCAGGTGCGGGCATCAGCAGCGTCGCTCTCGTCGGTGTCTCCGTCGCAGTCGTTGTCTTTTCCGTCGCAGGTCTCTACGGCTGCTGAGTTGACGGCGGGGTCGTCGTCATCGCAGTCCTCGTCGATGGAGAAGCCATCCCCATCAGCGTCTACGGGATCTGAAGCGGCCGAGTCGTCGTCATCCCCAGCCGAGTCGTCATCGTCACCGACAGCTGAGTCGTCGTCGTCACTTGCGACTGAGTCGTCGTCGTCTCCAACAGGTTCGGGAGTACATGCCGAGATCAGGCAAGAGCAGATGCCCACGAGAAATAGGGTCAACAGACGTTCAAGATTCATGACTACCTCCAGCAGAGAAGAGTAGCCGCATCAGATAGGGGGGACCAGGCAGGGAGCCACAGTTGAGCACTTCATGGGGTCTTGCGGAGATTCTCCCCAAGGAAGTTCAGCAGAGGGTCTGGGCCACCCGGCGCACCATAGGGCACCTTCAGGATTGGCAACCGCAAGGCATCTAGAGCATTGATTTGAGGCGCCAGGGCATGTAGCTGTGGATGGGTCTCGTCGAGAACGTAGTAGCGGCCTCCAAATTCTTTCAGATTGAAGTACTCCGTGCTCAGGTCGGTGATGAGAGCGCGAGGGATGCCACTCAACCACACCAGCAGGTTCAACGTCGCGCTGCCGCCCGAGTGGCCGACCAGCCCGACCGCATCGGCGCTCAGCCTGCTGTCACTGACGATGTATTCCAGCGTCACCAGGGCTTCGTAGACCCGCAAGCCCATCAGTGAGAAACCCTGGCACAGCAATGCCAGGGTGGCATCGTGCTCCGCCTCCAGTGAATCGTACGCTCGCAGGCCAATGACCATGAGCGCCATGCCTCGAGCGGTGACCTGTTCTGGCGGTAGAGACTCCAGCACGTCTGTTGGAACCTGGCCGTGACCAGGCAGGGCGAGGACTACAGGGAATGGGCCCTCGCTTGTCGGCACAGCCAGTAGCACCGGGATGTCACCCACGGCCCTGTCACGCAACACCATGTCGACTCGTCGGTATGTGCCCATGTCCTCCTCCCGGAGGACCAGCGCTTGAGGTCCGCTCGCTCGGAGTCCCTTTGCTCCTTTCTTGAGCAGGAATCCAATGTTCAGGGATTCGATCAGCGCGCTACGTAGATCGAGGGTTCCGCGGTTGTTCGACCTGACGGGAGGAGCCGGGTGGAGGTCAGCTTGCCATTGGGAGATCAACTCAGAGTAGAGGGCCTCGCAGTCCTGCACTGGCTGCGAGTGGGTGTGTTCTCGTGCGGCGAAACGAAGGTAATCTCTGTTGCATCGCACCGGCTCGCGAACACAGGTAGGGAGGCCAGGCTTTGCTGGTCGGTCGATTCCCGTTGCTCGGATCTCCTTGGGGCTGGTCTGCTCGGGTCTATTCGAGATGGGCTCTGCTGCGTCTTGTTCCCTCTTCGTACCGCACGCAACGATGCAGAGCAGCAGAGCGAGGAGTAGGGGTGTGGTCCTCCTCCTCAAAGTTCGATCCGCAGCACCTCTTCGGCGACGGAATCGACGACATACAGCCTTCCCTCGCTGTCAAAGGTCAGGCCCATCAAGCTGTATTCCTCGCGCTCCAGGTCAACCCAGTCGAGCAGCTCTCCTTCAAGATCGAAGGCCCAGATGATGCCAAGACGATTGTCGCTGACATAGACGGTGTCGTTGTGGAGGGCCAGGCCCGAGGGCTCACCCATGTCGGCCGTCTCGCGGTCAACGAAGGTCCGCAGGTCAGCATCGTCCACGTGCCTCTGGTCGCCACCGTCGTAGTTGGGGGAGACAGTTGCCCCGACGGTGCCGCTCGCCGTGTCGAGCACGGCGATCCTGCGGTTGCCTGTGTCTGCGATGTAGAGCAGGCCTGA
>CAZEIY010000449.1:0-3775 GCA_964512375.1 uncultured Rickettsiales bacterium
CCCCAAATTCGCCGCCAGCTTTACGCAGTTGATCGCCGACAGCACCGGTCAGCTCGGTGGGAAAGGGGCCCGAGCCCACCCTCGTCGTATAGGCCTTGCTGATCCCCAGCACCGCATCGATGAAGGTCGGGCCGACACCAGCGCCGGTGCAGGCTCCGCCCGCCACGGCATTGGAGGACGTCACAAAGGGATAGGTCCCATGGTCGATGTCGAGCAGCGCACCCTGAGCTCCCTCGAACAGGATGCGACGGCGTGCTGCTGAGGCATCATGCAAGAGCTTGGAGGTGTCCGTGACATACACCCGAAGCCGATCTGCACAGGGCAGATATTCATCAAGGATTGGCTGCAGCTCCATGGCCTTGCCACCCAGCGCCGTGATGCGCTGGTTAACGGCCTCTAGATTCTCGGCAAGCAGGCGGGCGAAGACGTCGGCATCGATGAAGTCCGCCATGCGGATGCCACAGCGGGCCACCTTATGCTCGTAGGTCGGTCCAATGCCACGACGGGTAGTGCCGATACGCCCTGCGCTCGCGTCTTCGCGAAGGCCATCCAGCATCTTGTGATACGGCAGGATGAGGTGGGCACGATCAGAGATCCGCATCAGCGATGAGTCGAGCAGGAATCCACGCTCCTGGAGTTGATCGATCTCGCCGAGCAGGACGACCGGATCGATGACCACACCGTTGCCAATGACGCACGTCTTACCCTGATGCAGAACTCCCGAGGGAATGAGGTGAAGCACCGTCTTCTCCCCCCCCACCACCAGCGTATGACCGGCGTTGTTGCCGCCTTGATAGCGCACGACGATATCCGCCCGCTCGCTGAGGAGATCCACCAACTTGCCCTTGCCCTCGTCGCCCCACTGGGCGCCCACGATAACGATGTTGGCCACGAGCTACTCTCCAGACGCGCGAAGGGCGCTGAGTGCGTCAGCGTTGACTACGTTCTCCGCCTGTCCGCTGGTAATGAAATCGTTCACCTGACGAGCCATTCGTCGAGCTACATTGATCTGAGCCTCAAATGTGGTCGCCACCAGGTGCGGCGTGCAGATGACCTCGCGCATCCGAAGAAGAGGGCTGCCCGTAGGCGGCTCCTCGTCCCAGGCATCAATCGCAGCACCTGCCACCTTGCCGCTGCGAATGGCACGAACCAACGCCTGCTCCTCAATGACCCCACCTCTCGAGCAGTTGATGATTCGCACCCGGTCCTTCATGTGCTCGAAGGCTTCATCTCCGATGAGGCCCCGCGTGCGCTCCGATGGAGAGACATGCACGGTGATGAAGTCACACTGAGGCAGCAGGCCTTCCCAGTTGACCGATCTGGCGCCAAGGGCGCGGACTTCTGATGCCGATACACCCGGGTCGTGCACGAGGACCCTCATGTCCATTGAAACGGCACGCTGCACGACGATCCGGCCGACTGCACCCATTCCGAGGACACCGAGCGTCTTTCCGTTGAGCTCAAATCCACGCAGACGGCGCTTTTCCCAGCGCCCCTCGCGCATATAGGCGGCGGCCTGGGGGATCTGCCTGGCGAGGGAGTAGAGCAGGCCGATAGCAAACTCTGCCGCAGCCATCTCATTACCCGTCGGACTATGCATAACGGCCACCCCACGGCGGCTCGCCTCATCTACATCGATGGTATCCAGTGGAAACCCTGCGCGAGCCACCAGACTGAGCCGGGTCGCGGCCCCCAGTACACGGGAATCGACCCGGGTCCGCGAGCGGACCATAAGCACGGAGGCTTCACCCACTTCTGCCAGGAGCTCTCCCCGAGAGAGCCCTGCCCTGTTCCGCACGTCGTAGCCTGCGTCCCGCAACAGGTCGAGGCCTACGTCCGAGATATCGTCACAGACGAGAACCACGCAGGAAGCAGGGTCTTGGTGGAGCGGAGTCACCGCAGCTAGGTAGCAGCGTCAGGGCAACGGCGCAAGCCAACCAGGGCGGAGAATTCAGCGCAACTCGATAATCTCGTTGACCAGAAAGTAGTGCAATGAGGACAACACCCGGAACTGGTCGAAGGTACCCAGTATTGTGAGTAACTCCTCGACAGAAATCTCACCATCGATCTGGCTGATCAAGAAACCACCCACCGGGTCGAGACTCAGCTCGAGGATCGAGCTATCTGTTGCCCGCAGGAAGGGTGTCCGCTCCAGGGGTTCCAGCTCCTTCAGATACACTTTGTTCAACTCTTCACGCAGGGTCTCGGCCAGCTCAAGCGCTTCCTTGTGCTCCGGATCCCGCCGCAACGCATCCTCGCAACTCTTCAACGCCACCTCGAAGTCACCAGCCTGCTCTCGCTCACGAGCTTCACGCACCAGGATGTCGACATCCGCAACCATATCGCTTGTGAGATCCGCAGTCGCATCGGACTCCGGCTCCGTGTCGAAGTCGCTCCGAGCAGGGCTGAAGGGCGACACCATTGACTCGGCGCTGCGATCCAGCGTCGCCACGCCCACGTCATCGGAGTGGGCGTCTGGGGTGAGGTCAACCCCTGGCGCAACAGCGCTGGGGGCCAGCGCGCCTACACTCTGTAGATAGTCCAGAGCACGCGTATCACCAGGACTCTGCTTGAGTGCGTCATTCCAAAAGCCGATCGCCTCGTCCCGGAGACCCATAGCGTAACGAACCAGCCCCTGATCAAGGATGCGAGTCACGTCACCGTCGACAGGCGCGTTACTGCTCACCTTCTACCTACCCTCGTACTCTCGAAGGGATTCGTAGACCTCGGCGAGTTGCCCCTTGCACACCTCGAGTCGCGTAGCATCACGCGAGTTCAGCGCACTCTTGGCCGCCGCCAGGACGTCCATGATGGTGTGCAGGTCATCACCGGCAATGCTCGCCTCGGCCGCTGGAAGCAGATCCATCACCTTGCGCTGCAAGCTCTCGACTTCGTAGTGGACCTCTCCAGCACTTTCGTCCTGCTTCTGATCAACCTCGAACTCCTCGCGCTGCTCGATCAGCCGGTTGATGTCGTCATCGGACAAGCCCCCACTCACTGCCACGGTGATGGACTGCACCTTACCCGTGTCCTTGTCTCGGGCCGTCACAGACACAATGCCATCGGAATCGATCTCGAAGAGCACCTCGATATCCGGCACTCCTGCCGGAGCTGGACGAATCCCTGAGAGTAGAAACTCACCCAGCAACTTGTTGCCCGAAGCTTCCTCGGCCTCGCCTTGCAGCACAACGATCTTCACCGCGCTCTGATTCTCATGGACCGTAGTAAACGAGTACTTCTTCTGGGTGGGGATCGTGGTGTTCTTCGGGATGAGTTGGCTGACCTTGCCACCAACAGTGGCGATGCCAAGAGACAACGGAGTGACATCGATAAGGAGCATCGTGCTGTCATCAGAAGTAAGTGCCTGTCCCTGAAGCGCTGCGCCCAGAGCAACCACTTCGTCAGGGTTTGAGCCACGACTGATGTTCTTACCGAAGCACTTCTCGACCTCTTGCTGCACGAGCGGCGTGCGACTCTGGCCACCAACCAGAATCACTTCGCTGATTGCACTGGTCTCAAGCCCGCCCTCCTCAACGGTGCGCCGACTGATCTCGATACAGCGCTCCACCAGATCGGCGATCAGTTCTTCGAACCGACCCCGAGAGAGACTCTGCTGAAGGTGGATAGGCTGACCGTCCTTGGTTGCAATAAATGGCAGTGTCACCTCTGCCGTGCGCTTGAAAGACAGCTCACACTTGGTGTTCTCCGACGCCTCACGCAGCCTCTGCATCGCCACCTTGTCCGAACGCAAATCGATGCCGTACTGGGCAAGAAA
>CAZEIY010000450.1:0-3772 GCA_964512375.1 uncultured Rickettsiales bacterium
GAGGCGAGTAGGGCGGCACCACATCTCGGTCTTCGTTGTAGTCCATGGTGTTGAAGTACAGGTGCCCCTGCTCGATGTAGTAGTCCTCGCTCAGGGTCGGGGATAGGCAGGTCGAGAGGGCATCCTCTCCTTCGCATTCCCGGACCTCGTCTTGAGCACAACTCAAGTTGCCGAGCATCCAAGAGATGGCAAGTAGGCCGAAGGAGGTTCGTACAGTCATGATGGGCCTCGCCCCTCGTTACGGAGGTGTGATCTGGCCGTGGTGGTTGTTTTGGCCCCAACAGTGCACTCGTCCCGTGTCATCTATGGCACAGGAATGGTATGCGCCGGCGTCCACCTGGACGAAACCAGTCGTTGCAGGCGGCGTGGCCTGGTCTAGGTGGTTGCGTCCCCAGCACTGGATTCGTCCGGCAGTATCGATCGCGCAATTGTGACTGTCGCTGGCGCTCAGCGAGACAAAGACGCCGCTGCCCGGTGCGTCCTCGACCTGGCCGTAGTTGTCCGAGTTTGAGCCGGTGATTCCCCAGCAGAGAATGGACTGGTCCGTACGGATTCCGCAGCTGTGCTTCCAGCCTGCGGCGATTGCAGTCATTGAGTGGGCAGGAGCACGAGCCTGAGCATGGTCGTCGACGCCACAGCATTCGGCGGTTCCTCCATGAGGGCTGAGGACACAGGTGTGGCTGTTGCCCGCGGTCACCTTCGAAACTGCGGCGCCCTGTAGGTTGCAAGTGGGCGATAGACCCTGCCAGGCATCGGACCAGCCCCAGCAGTAGAGCTGGCCCGATCCCTGTTCGATTCCGCAGCTGTGACCGCCACCCGCTTGAACCTCAGACATTCGCATGGATGGAGTACCCGCTACCTGGCCGTGCACGTCGCGACCCCAGCAGTTCACGTAGCCGTTCTGGTCCAGCGCGCAGTTGTGTTTCGAATGGGTGCTGATCTGGGTGAACGTGCCTGTCGTCGGGGTATCTGTGACCTGGCCGAAGTCGTTGTTGGAGCCATCCTGGATGCCCCAGCAGACGATCGCTCCGCTGGGGTCGATGCCGCAACTGTGATAGTCACCAACGCTCACCTGGTTCAGGTGGCAGGAGCTATCGCCGTCGCAGTTGCTGTCGACGCCGTCACAGTCTTCGGTGTTTCCCGGGTAGATAGCAGGATCGGCATCGTCGCAGTCGTCGTTGCAGGTTGAGAACCCGTCGCTGTCAGTGTCCCGGCTGTTGAGGCTCTCGTCGGTGTCATCGCAGTCGCCCGCGCAGGCGCTGTCGCCGTCTCCATCGCCATCGAGGGTCTCGTCGCTGGCCAGCTCGCAGTCATTGTCCCTGCCATCGCAGATCTCGAGCGCGAGGGGGTGGATCTCCTCGTCGGAGTCGTCGCAGTCGGCGCAAGAGAGCGAGCCGTCGCCATCCAGGTCCACTTCGCCGCCGGCATCAGCGCTGGCTGTGCCGCTGCAGTCGTTATCTTGCCCATCGCACAGCTCGGTGTTCCCGGGAAGTTCTCGGCATCACTGTCATCGCAGTCGTTCTGGCATAGGTAGACGCCGTCGCCGTCGTCATCTACTTCATCGTCGGCGCTCGTTGCGTCATCACAGTCGTTGTCCTGCCCATCGCACGACTCCACACCCGCAGGTCGGTTGTTACCGTCGTCGTCATCACAGTCCACGCACGAGAGTGAGCCATCCTGGTCGACATCGACCTCTCCCGCTTCATCCAGGTCGGCCGTGCCGTTGCAGTCGTTGTCCAGTCCGTCGCAAAGTTCCGGTGCCCCCGGATAGTTGAGCGCGTTCCCATCGTCGCAGTCGACGGCGCTGGGGTATCCGTCCGCGTCCAGATCGTCGCTGTCGCCATCGACGCCATCGCAGTCTTGATCGATGCCATCGTCTGGCAGGTCTACGGCGCCGGGGTAGATCTGAGGGTCGCTCGGACCGCAGTCGTTGATGTCCAGATGGCCGTCACCATCGAAGTCAGAGTTCGTTCCGGTGCCCCCGGAACATGCAGTGAGCCCCCCAGGGACGAGCAGCAGTAGCAGGGGTCGGCGAATATTCTCGTCCTCGTTTCGGTTGCGATCTTATCGTGCCCTATGTCTCTTCGTCGATTGCTAGAGTTGGTTGCCAGTTTCAGAGAGATGGGACGGTTCGATGACAAGATGGAGGATAGCCAGATACTTCCTGGCTCTCGCCGTGATGCTCGACAGTGCGAACAGTGACCGGCGCCCCAGTCTCGAAGTCGTCTATTATCCCCCCCACATGCGAGCCCCCCATATGCGAGCCTCCCCGATGTACCGAAAGCAGCTCAGAACACTCTTGCTGCTGCTCCTCTTGTGTTCTGTAGGTCTGTCCTGCAGCAACACTCCGATGGGTTATGTGGCGCTGCTTGACGACGACGATGCGGTAGATGACGACGACTCAGCCGGCGATGATGATGACTCAGCCGGCGATGATGATGACTCTGTAGGCGATGATGATGACGTCAAGACGCCTGACGATGACGACAGCACCCCTCTGCCAGTTGATGCGGATGGCGACGGTGATGATGAGTCAGTTGATTGCGATGACTCTGATCCGCTCCTCAACAATGACGATATCGACAATGATGGCTTTTCGACCTGTGACGGGGACTGTGAAGACAGCAACCCGGGCCTGAATCTCGATGACCTCGACGGCGACGGCTTCTCGACCTGCGTCGGCGACTGTGACGACCTCGATGCCGACCAGGACCCCGCCGACCTCGATAGCGACGGGGTGAGTACCTGTGCTGGCGACTGTGATGATGACCCTGCTACCGGGAGCAACAACTTTCCTGGCAATCCCGAGTCCTGCGACGGGGTGGACAATGACTGCGACACGGCGGTCGACAACGATGTGGTGTTTCAGAACTGGTATCTGGACAACGATGGCGATGGCTTTGGCGACGTCAACGCCAGCGCCACATACGACTGTCAGGCCCCGTCGGGCGCCAGCTATGTGACCAACAACACCGACTGCGACGACAGCTCGACAGGCTTTGGCATCAACCCCAGCGCGACCGAGGTCTGTGATGGCATCGACAACAACTGCGCGGGCGGCGTGGACGAGGGCTTCGCTGACTTCGACGGCGACACCAGCGCCGACTGCGTAGATCTCGATGACGACGACGATGGCGACCCCGACACCACCGACTGTGACGACAACAACGCCGCGGTCAGCACCCTCGCTACTGAAGTCTGTGACGGCATCGACAACGACTGCGCCTCAGGCATTGATGATGGCTTCGCTGACTTCGATGGCGACAACAGCGCTGACTGTGTGGATCTCGATGACGATGATGACGGTGATCCGGACACGTCGGACTGCGCGGACTTTGACGCCTCGATAAGCACTCTCGTGACCGAGACCTGCGATGGCATCGACAACAACTGTGTGGGCGGCGTGGACGAGGGATTTCCCAACTTCGACGGCGACACCAGGGCCGACTGTGTCGACCTCGATGACGACGACGATGGCGACCCCGACACCACCGACTGTGATGACAACAACACCGCGGTCAGCACTCTGGCCACCGAGGTCTGCGACGGCATCGACAACGACTGCGTGGGTGGAGTCGACGAGGGTTTTGCCGACTTTGATGGCGACAGCATCGCCGACTGTGTGGATCCCGACGACGACAACGACTTCGACCCCGACACGACGGACTGCAACGACGCCGATGCCTCGATCTTCACTGGTGCTTTTGAGGCCTGTGATGGGATCGACAGCGACTGCGACGGGGTGATTCCGGCGACTGAGCTCGACGTCGAT
>CAZEIY010000451.1:0-3765 GCA_964512375.1 uncultured Rickettsiales bacterium
CCAGCTCGAGGATTGGGAACAGGTCGGTCAGGTAGTCGCGCAGCACGTTGCCGGTTACCGAGATGGTGTCCTCGCCGCGCGCGAGGCGCGCCAGGGTGAAGCGGGTCGCCTCGACGGGCGAGAGCACGCGGAAGTCCAGACCCTCGTTGTCGTGGTCAGCGAGATAGCGGGTGACCTTCGCGATGAGCTGTGCGTCGTGGGCGCGTGCAGGATCCAGCCAGAACACGGCGGGCATGCCGGTGGCGCGGGCCCGGCTGTGTGCCAGCTTCACCCAGTCGCGGATCGGTGCATCCTTGACCTGGCACATGCGCCAGATGTCACCTGCCTCGACATCGTGTGAGATGAGGACGGTGCCGTCGTCGTCGACCACTCGCACCGTACCTCCGGCTGCAATCTCGAAGGTCTTGTCGTGGGATCCGTACTCCTCGGCCTTCTGCGCCATGAGCCCGACGTTGGGCACCGTGCCCATGGTGGTGGGGTCGAAGGCGCCGTGCTCACGGCAGAAGTCGATGACGGCCTGGTAGACGCCGGCATAGCTGCTGTCCGGGATGACAGCCTTGGTGTCCTGAGTCTCGCCGGCGGCGTCCCACATCTGTCCTGAAGTGCGGATCATGGCGGGCATGGAGGCGTCGATAATCACGTCGCTGGGCACGTGCAGGTTGGTGATGCCCTTGTCCGAGTTGACCATGGCGAGCGCCGGTCCCCGCTCGTAGGCGCGCTGGATGTCTGCCTCGATCTCGGCCCGCTGCTGGGCAGGAAGTTCGCTGAGTTTGGCCAGCAGATCCCCGAAGCCGTTGTTCACGCCGACGCCGAGTTGCTCGAAGCAAGCGCGGTGCTTTGTGAACAGGTCGTCGAAGTACGCCCGGACGGCATGGCCGAAGATGATGGGGTCGCTGACCTTCATCATGGTGGCCTTCATGTGCAGTGACAGCAGCAGCCCCTTTGCGCGTGTGTCGTCAATCTGTTCGCGCAGGAAGGCGAGCAGCGCCTTCTTGCTCATGACGGTGGCGTCGATGACCTCGCCTTCAAGCAGGGCCAGGCCCTCGCGCAGCAGGGTGCGTGATCCGTCGGAGCCGATGTGCTCGATGCACACGGTGGTAGCCGCCGCTCGGGTGAGAGAGCGGTCGTTCGAGCAGAAATCGCCGCTGCTCATGGTTGCCACGTGGGTGCGGGACTCGCTGCTCCAGGAACCCATCGGGTGAGGATTGTTGCGGGCGTATTGTTTGACGGCTCCGGGAGCCCGCCGGTCGGAGTTGCCCTCGCGCAGAACCGGATTGACCGCGCTGCCCTTGACCTTGTCGTAGCGCTGCTTGATCGCCTCTTCGGCCTTGTTCTCCGGCTCTTCAGGGTAGTCGGGGACTGCGTAGCCGTGGGCCTGAAGTTCGGCGATGGCCGCCTTGATCTGCGGTACCGAGGAGCTGATGTTCGGCAGCTTGATGATCTTGGCCGTGGGATCCTGCGTCAGTTGCCCCAGCTCGGAGAGGTCGTCGGCGATGCGCTGATCTTCACGGAGGTTCTGTGGAAAGTTGGCCAGGATGCGGCCTGCCAGCGAGATGTCGCGGATCTCGACGGCGACCCCAGTGGGCTGGGCAAAGGCCTGGATGATGGGCAGCAGGCTGTAGGTTGCGAGCGAGGGAGCTTCATCGGTCTTGGTGTAGATGATGGTCGGGGTGTCAGTCATCGGTAGGGCCTTCGCGGCTGGGGGTAGGGGGCGAGCCTGGGCCGGGTCAGCAAGGCAGGGCAACCGCCCTGCTGCCGCAGCGAAGGCCAGAGTGTACTGTTTTTTGCGCTGAGTACCACGGCCTGTCGCTGCCGCCAGCAGTCATTCGTTGATGCCGAACGGATTGTGCGACACACTGGCCCGATGTTGCCGCGCGTGATCACTGTGCTGCTTGTTGTGATGCAGGCCCTTGCCGGCTGTACGGCCGCGCCCGGCGATTCTCAGCCGCAGCCGGGGGATCTACCGGTGGATTTCGTGCCTGTCGGCGATGAGTTTCTGGTGGTGCTGCTGCCCGACACCCAGATCTATGCGCGGGACTTCCCCGCCAGTCTCGAGTTGCAGCTGCTGTGGGTTGCCGAGCGCGCCGAGCAATACAGGATCGTCTTTGTAAGTCACGTTGGCGATGTGGTCCACAACGCCAGCGAGCAGGTCGAGTGGGACGTTGCTCGCGCCGCCTATAGCCAGCTCGACGACATCGACCTGCCGTATGGCTTCGCGGTCGGCGGCCACGACACATCCTCACCGCTGTACGACCATCCTGTCGACAGCAGTTGTTCTCCCTTCAGTAGCACTGACTGTACAAGTGCCGACTATCTCGCCAACTTCGGCCCGCAGCACTACCAGGACCGGGACTGGTTCGGTGGAGCCTCTCCGAGCGGTCGCAGCAGCTACCAGTTGGTAGAGGCTGGTGGCATGTCCTTGCTGTTCATGCACCTGCTGCAGGACACTCCTGAGGAGGAACTGGCCTGGGCGGGTGCGGTTCTCGATGAGCATCCCGGGGTACTCGCCCACATCACCACGCATCGCTACCTGTACGACTACCGGCTGACGGACTTCCTGCCAGCGCCCTTGAACCTGCTCGTAGGGGGTCGTTTCGGCCCGGCCACCTACATGCTGGGCGGGCAATCGCTGCTGTTCAACACCGGGCTACAGGCCAGTGAATTCTTCGACCAACTGGTCGCGCCACACGCCAATGTCTGGGCCATCCACTGTGGTCACGTGGACGGTGAATTCCGGCAGAGTGCGAGCAACTCTGCCGGTCTGCCGGTGCACGAGATACTCATCGACTTTCAGGAGATGGCGGATGGCGGAGGCGGCTGGCTGCGCCTGTTGAAGTTCAAACCTTCGCACAACCAGGTCGAGTCTCTGACGTTCTCTCCGGCTTCGAACGCGGTGCGCGCCACCGGCGACGGATTCTTGCACTCCATCGACCTGTTGCACCGCTATCGCGAAGCCTATGGTGCGGATCTCGTGGCCCTGGGACTGGATGAGGTTGAGATGGATCAGTTGCTCGCCGAGGTCAGCGCTCCAGGTCCCGTGCAGGACGGCTACTACCAGTCGCTGTATGGCTCCGGAACGCGCGACTCCAGGTTCACCTTAGATGTGAACTTCTCAGACTACATCGCATCAGCGCGCTAAGCTCCACCCATGCGTCACTGCACCTGGCTGTTGCTGCTCGCCTTTTTTGTTGTCTCAGCTTGTTCTGAGCGCCCGGCTCGTAGTGGCGAGGATGATGACGATGTCTCGGACGACGATGACAGTGTCGGTGACAACGACGACAGCGCCGACCAGGGCAGCGGTGATGACGATACCAGCGGCGACGACGACGCCAGCGGCGACGATGACACAGCAGTAGACCCCTGTGGCGACGAAGCTCGACAGCTGATCTATGTGATCGACCACGAGGACCGGTTGTTTTCCTTCCATCCCTGGACGTACACCTTCAATCTGATTGGCACCCTTAATTGCCCCTCCGGGTCTTCATGGCCGGAGTGGGATCCACTGGGCCTGACTCCGGCTACGCCATTCTCGATGTCGGTGGACCGCGACGCGCGTGCCTGGGTGCTCTACAGCAGCGGCGAGATTTTCCGGGTCTCGACTCAGGATGCCTCTTGCTCCCCCACGGGCTTTGTCCCCGGTCAGATGGGCTTCAAGCTGTTCGGCATGGGCTTCTCGAGTGACGCGCCCGGTGCGGACCAGGACACTTTGTTCATATCCGGCGGCGACTTCATCTATGACGCCTGGACCGGCGGTTACACGCTCGA
>CAZEIY010000452.1:0-3760 GCA_964512375.1 uncultured Rickettsiales bacterium
CTGATAGGGACCTCAAGCCGTGGTTATTGACGATTGCAGTCAACACAGCTCGCAGTTATCTGAGCCGGAGTCGCGGTCGTGAGCTAAGCGACGAGGGTCAGGCCGCCTTGCGATTGGTCTCGGATCAACCCACCAGCCAACAACTGGTTGAGGCTTCGCGGACCCTGAGCTGGCTGGTAGAGCGCCTCGATTCGCTACCCGTCGCACAACGAGAGGTCCTCTTGCTGTGCTGTGTGCATCACCTGGAGATGCAGCAGGCTGCGGACGTGCTAGGCATTCCCCTTGGTACGGTGAAGACGTACTTGAGGAAGGGGCGCCTGACTCTTGCTGCTGGCCTTGAGCGGCGACGGCGCACCCAAGAGAGGGAGGTTGGCCGATGACTGACGAGGAGATGGATCTGCTGGAGGACTCGGCCGCTGCCGACCAGCTTCAGGAAGTCGACCAGGTTCTGGGCGCATGGCCCGGTGAGAGTCCGCCTGACGCTCTGGTTGCACGCACCCTAGCTGCTGTAGCCGATGAGCAGGCTGCTGTCCTCTCTCCGCCGTCTGTAGTTGACCCGTCAGACACGAGTCCGCCCAGATTTCCATGGATGGAGGTAGCGGCGGTGCTGCTGGTCGCATCCCTGTTGGCGAGTGCTTTCGTCGTGCAGTTTGGCGGTAAAGTGAAGGCACTGTTCGAGACATCGGATACTGAGGTCGACACTGTCGATTCTGGTCTCTAGAAGGCCGCTCGGAGTGGCTCGAGTCGTTGCCTGCAGTGGGGGTGATGCACACTGCTTGAATCCGCACTTGGTCGGGACGACTTCTCACTCATATCGCGCTGGGGGGCCCAGGTGCCGCGTGAGGATCTCGCGAAGGGCGCCAAGGCCTACTGGTTTGCTGATGTAGTCGTTCATACCGGCGTCGATGCAGCGCTGCCGGTCGTCCACCATCGCGAAGGCCGTCATCGCGATGACCACGGAATCTCTTGCCGTTCCTTCTCGGGACCGCAAGGTTCGAGTGGTCTCGTAGCCGTCCATGCCGGGCATGGAGCAATCCATGAACACCAGGTCGAAGGACTCGTTGTCGATGCGTTCGAGTGTCGCCAGACCACTATCTACCCCCTCGACGTCACAGCCCAGACGCTCCAGCATGAGGCGCGCCACGGAGACGTTGGCCCTATTGTCGTCCACCACCAGAACTCGAGCCGACCATTGAGGGAGGGCTTTGGGCGGGGTCCGTATCCCTGCCGAGTCGAGAGCAGGTAGGGCGTCATCTGGGTCGCTGGACAGGCAGAGGATGAGGGCTTCTGCCAGCCGTGACGAGCGCACGGGTTTTCTCAGGACCGGGACTCCGTGTATCTCGTTTGGTCCGTCCGTCCTTCGAGGCGCGAGGCCGATGAGGCGCACCCCAGCCGGCGGATTCTCGAGCAGTTGATCGAACTCGTGATCCACGAGCAAGAGCAGCAGATCTTCGGATGCACTGAGCTGGCGAGCTTCCGCCTCGTCGCCAACTGCCAGGACCTGACCGCCGAGTGGCTCTACCACCGTCCTTACGAAGTCGACGAAGGCGCCATGCCTGTCGAGCACTCCAACCCTTTGCCCCTTCAGCACGGGCTTCGGGGTTCTTCCCTTAGTATTTGGCTGGATGCGCACCGGCACAACAAAGTTGAAACGCGATCCGGATCCCAGAAGGCTCTCCACCGATAGAGATCCGCCAAGGAGCGCTACCAGGTGTCGGGAGATGGACAGGCCAAGACCCGTGCCCGTCACCGCTCGAGTGGTAGACGAGTCGGCTTGAGTGAAGGGCTCGAAGAGTCGGCTGCAGTCCTCTGGACTCATTCCCACGCCGGTATCGATGACTTCGAAGGCCAGGGAGGTGGCCTCGCCCTCTCTCTCGTAACGTACCCGGAGGTCGACCTCACCATTTTCGGTGAACTTGACGGCATTTCTGATCAGATTCAGGAGCACCTGACGCAGGCGGTCACCATCACAGATCACCTGCCGTGGAAGCGCTGGGTCAATGACAGCGCAGAGCTTGAGGCCCTTTGTGTGGGCAGTAACGGCCTCCACGTAGATCAGGTCCTCGAGCGTTCGTCGAAGATCTATCACTTCATATTGAAGCTGAAGGTGGCCCGCTTCCATTGTCGAGAAGTCCAACACTCGATTGATCAGAACGACCAGTACGTGCGCTGAGTCTTGAGCCAGTCGACTCAGTTCTCGTTGATGGTCGTTTAGCGGAGTCTCGAGAAGTAGATCCAACATCCCAACAACACCATTGAGCGGTGTGCGCATTTCATGACTCATCGTTGCGAGAAATCGGCTCTTCGCCTCCGAAGCAGCCTCGGACGCCTGGCTTGCGGTGCGCAGGTCTGCCTCGGTCTTCTGGTGCTGGCGCACTTCCTCTACGAGCTTGTCTTGAGTCGAGAGGAGCAGGCGCTTGCTGTTCTCGGCAACCTCCTCCGTGGTACGTGCCGTCCTGATGCTGGAGCGCAATTCACGTTCCAGGTGGAGCACAGACTTCTTGAGCGCCTTCAGGGCATCGCTGTCCTTAAGGGAAGAACCTTGCGGAGTCGATATGTGTTGGGCCACTTTTTCAGGTGTCCGAACGACTTCCGAACAGAACGGCGACACAGGTCTCGTTGTGATAGAAGGCCCGCCCTCCGGCTGGAAGTGGAGCGATCTCACCAAAGGCATAGAATCCAGCAATGGGTATGTCCTGGTCGCCCAGCGCGGCATCGAGCACCTTGACCTCTTCAGAGACGCGGGTTCCAAGCAGCCATTTGCGAGCGGCACAAGAGAAGACCAACCCACCTGTAGGCTTTCCCGAACCGAACTCCTCGAGTGCATTGGCCATTGCCCGCTTGCTTCCGTCGAGGAGTCCGTCGCGTAGCACTTCTGCCAGTCGGACAGTCGCTCCTTCGGGTACGGTCGCACCGAAGGTTGCCGTGCCCTGCTCAGGATCGATTGCGAACACTGCTCGGAGGTAGAAGTTCTCGGTGTCGTTGGGGTTGGGGAAGACCGCCAACGGAAACTCGCCGAGGACCCCCAGTTCGTATGCACTCCCCCAGTATTCGGAGAAGACCTCGACAATCGCCCGGTTATTAATCGAGTGCACGACGTTCCCTTCGGCCCGGGTAACTCGAAAACTGGGCCCTACAGGTCGCCACCCTGAGGCCACCCCATGAGCGACCCGCAGGTCACCCCAGAACAAGAGAAGAGGTACGGCGTCGGACAGGACCTCTCGGTTGGCGAACTGGTAGGTCGTGCCGAATGCACGATGGTCACCACTGACGCCTCCATAAACAGGGCAGTGATTGCCGAGTCCCCGCTGAAGTGCGTCGACAATTTCAGTGCAGTTGGCTGTCATCGATTCTGGGATGGTCAGGCAGGTGACCGGTCGCTCGCTCTTGCCGGCCGACGCTGCCGCGAGGCTCCTGGAAACCGCCGCCTCGACACCTTCCGAGAGGCGCTTGCCGACCCCGATCCTGGCCTCAATGTTTTGTCCGCAGAATAGGGTCAGCGCAACGGAGTCATTGTGAAAGCCATCTCTCGACGAGAACTCGCCATCGGTGGTGCCTCCAATGATGGGAAGATCTGGCCAGGTCCGATGGATCTCTTCCAGGAGTGTGGAGTGGTCGTAGTCGATCCCAGCAAAGAGTATGCCGGCGACAGGAGCCGGGCCTCCCTCAAGTTGGCTCGTGCACTGCTCGACCACTGCCCGAATCGCATCCAGGGAATCGACATCATTGCTGTGAGCAATTACCAAGCGCATCAGGCAGA
>CAZEIY010000453.1:0-3735 GCA_964512375.1 uncultured Rickettsiales bacterium
GCATCCTGCGCTACACCGAGGTGTCCGACGGCAACATGGAAGAGGGCTCGTTCCGCTGCGATGCCAACGTCTCCGTGCGCCCCCGTGGTCAGAAATCGCTCGGCACCAGGACGGAACTCAAGAACATCAACAGCTTCCGCTTCGTGGGACAGGCCCTCAACTACGAGATCCAGAGACACATCGAAGTGCTCGAGGCCGGGGGCAGCGTCAGCCAGGACACCCGGCTCTGGGATACCCGCAAGCAGATCAGCGTGTTCATGCGCAGCAAGGAAGACGCCCACGACTATCGCTACTTCCCCGAACCCGACCTTTTGCCGCTCGGCATCGACTCCGAGCAGATCGAAGCAATTCGCAGCACCCTTCCCGAGCTGGCCGATGCTCGGGCGCTGCGCTACCAGCAGGACTTTGGACTACCCGCGTATGACGCTGGAGTACTCACCGCCGACAAGGCGCTGGCCGAGTACTTCGAGGCGGGCGCAAGCGCGATCGGTGGCAGCCCGAACAAGGTCAAGACCCTGTCGAATTGGATCATGGGTGACATCCTCAGGCGCAGCAAAGACGAGGGCCTCGAGATCGCCAGGATCCCTCTCGACCCCGGACGACTCGTTCAGCTCATCGCACTGGTCGACGACAACGTCATCTCCGGGAAGATCGCAAAGAAGGTCTTCGACGCGATCTGGGAAGAGGACCGCGAACCGATGGAAATCGTCGAAGAGCGTGGCTGGAAGCAGGTATCCGACTCCGGCGCCATCGATGAGGTCATCACCAGGATCCTCACGGCACACCCTGACGAGGTAGCGGACTACCGCGGCGGCAAGACCAAGCTCAAGGGATTCTTCGTCGGGCAGGTGATGCGCGAGATGCGAGGTCAGGGCAACCCCAAGTTGGTCAACGAGCGTCTCACGGCCCTTCTTGAAGGTTCGGACTGAACTCCAACAACTCATCCACCAACTGAGAAGCCACGATCCGATAGCCACGCGTGGTGGGGTGGCCGTCGGGCACGCGGAGTTGACTCCACGGAACACCGTTCGCGACGGCCTCCCTGACCTGCTCGGCCGGGTCCACGACAAGCACTCCCAGCTTGGTTCCCGAACGGACGATGGCACGTGCCAGCTCGGGGTGCGCATCGGGCTCAGGGTAGGTCAGCAGTACCAGTTGCGTCCCGGCAGCAGAAGCGAGCTGCTGAGCTGTTTCGATGTCTTGTTCGACCAGTCGGGTGTCGCCCGGGTCAATCCACTCTTGCACCGACACCGTCACCATCGGACGAACCGTGGGCATACCCTCGGTGGCCGACATGGGTGGCAGGTGGCCATCCGGCCCGAGCCTCGCGCAGCGCCGCTGCCCCGCCATGGCCTGTGGCTGCTGCCGCTCGTAGCTGAGCGCGTCGACGAAGGGCTGATGAGCGGCGGCACAGCCCTTGCCGGCAGAACCTGCACGGGCCCAGCCTTCGACGCCTCGGGCAACGGCCAGCACGGAACGGTCCCTGCTCGCCAAGTCCAGGTCCTTGAGGGCGAGACCCAGGTGCGACCAACCCAGGTGGTGGGGAACAATGAACATCTCCCTGCCCAGTTCGTTGGCCAACTCAAAGGCGGCAGAGGACTCCTCGCTCCGACCCATCGCGCGCAGGGTCCAACCCCGTCCGTCATGGGCATAGGCGACGACCGCACCACGCAGCATCTGCGCTCGTTCGCCCTCGGTTCCGCACAGCCCTTCGAATGTGACCAGCGCAGCCTCGAGCTCGCCAGCGTCATACTGCTTCCAGCCGCTGAGCAGCGAAGTCATGTCTCGGTGGACCGGCTCACCGGTCTGCTGGACCTCGAAGACCCTGGCCTCCTCGGGCCTGACGGCGCGAATCGCAAAGCCCAGGGCCAGCGTCAGCGCCGGTGGATTCAGGCCCAGGGCCTGCGCAGCGTACAGATCGTCGATCGCAGCACTCTGTCGTCCCTGTCGTAGCAGGCTCAACCCCCGACCGAGGTGTGCCCAGGCGCTCCGCTTGTTGAAGCTGAGCGCAGACGCGAAGGCCTCCGAAGCCAGCATCGGGCTGCCCTTGTCGAGGAACTCGAAGCCGGTCGCAACGAGTGCACAACTACGGTCCTGGGCGCGAGCCGGCCGAACGCTCAAGACAAGGTGGCGCAGGACCTTGTAACTGCGCAGGGTGCGCAGCCACTCCATCTTCGGCGGACGGATCCCCCTTCCCGACAACTCCTCCATGCAGAACTGACCTGACTGGCCCAACCAGCGGATGTTGTTCACACCCGCCATCATCAGGACGACATCGGGGATCGCCCGAGCCAACAACTCCTTGCGAAAGCTGGCGACGACCTGCGACGAGTTCTGCCCCGGACGAGCAAGGTTCCGCAGCACCACCGGACGTCCGGTCCGTGCTTCCAGCAAGCGTGCAGTGACCGCCGGATAGGAGTCCGTCGACGGTGTGTCCGAGCCTATGCCGAAGGTGTACGAGTCTCCGAGGGCCCAGAGCTCGAGGGAATCAGCCTGGGGCTCCGACCCCTGACTTGCCTCGTTGCTCTTGAGATAGACACAACCAGCGAGGCGGAGGCCGAGTTCGAGACTCCCGAACACCAGCAGCATCATCAGCAGCACGAACACCAGCAGCCGAGTAAGGGACAGTGGAGGACGGTCGATCACCCAGCCATCCTAGCCCGCCTCGCGAAGGAGGACGCGGGCTGGCCCTACTCGACACCGTCGGAGACGCATGGGTACCCTTGGGCGTGCCGCGACACTACTCTGCCCACCTGCTACTGCTCGTTCTCCTGGTCGGCTGCAAGGCTCCGGGGCTTCGTGCGGAAGCCGAGGCCGAGGCGGGCAACCTGCCCGAAGCCGCCAAGCTGTTCTGGCTCGCTGCAGTCGACGCCAGTTGCCCGGATCGAGGGCGCTTCCTGCTGCGGCGCGCCGAAATCCAGGAGCAGGCTGACTACAAGGACCTCAGCGTCGAGACCATCGACCAGGCGATCGATGCCTGTCCCGACTTACTGGACGGATACTGGGTCCGGGCGCAGCGCTACCACGCTGAAGGAAAGAACGACCTGGCCCTCGAGGATGCCCGTCGAGTGCGGGATGACTTCCCAGAGGCAAGGGCGTTTTACAGCGATCTCGCCATGGAGATGGAGACCGAACGGTCCATTCGCGAACACGCCCAGTCACTGATTCACGGACTCAAGGAGGCTCTGGACCCCGCAAAGGGTTCCAAATCCGCGCCCAATGGGGACAGAGACAGCGCATTGCTCGCGCGGCAGGTCCCGCTCCCATTGACTCTTCGCTACGAGGTCGAACATCGAGTCGACCGCCCTCAGAGCTTCGAGTTGCGTTGGGAAGAGTCCATCTCGTACCGAGGTAGCCCCACGGACGAGGAGTACACGATCGTCCGGTCTTTGAACCTGCCACCGATGGAACCGACCCTGCCCCTGTATTACCGACTGAAGATGGCCAACCAGAGACTATCGATGCGGTTTCGTATCAACTCTGGAGGCCAAGTGAGTGAAGCCAACTGGGCCGAGAGCGGGCCCATGCGCGGCATGCGCCCGGAGATGCTCCGGCCCGAAGTGGACGCGGCCCTGAAGCGGCGGCGCGTATTCGATCCCGGCGAAACAGGCAGTCGCACGCCGGGAGAGAGTTGGTCGGGTCACGACGTTCGCATCGTCGACGGCACACCGCTGGAATTGACCTACCAGAGCCGAGCTACACGTTGGGTCGAGGTCTCTGGAGTACGAAGTCTCG
>CAZEIY010000454.1:0-2350 GCA_964512375.1 uncultured Rickettsiales bacterium
GCACAGCAGCCAGCCCCTTGCGCCGGATCTCGAGCAGCACACTCGAGCCTCGCTGCCCCTTGATTCGCGCCAGCGCAACCCCATCTCCCAGCTCGGCCACCAGCTTGCCGTCGATCGCGACGATCTCATCTCCAGACTCGAGCCCAGCTGCCTGGGCAGGGGCTCCCTCCATCACTCGCACCACGAACAAGCGGCCATCCCGAACGTCCAGAGACACACCAATTCCGAAGTACTGGCCGCTCGTCTCTTCGCGCATCTCCCGGTACTGGTCCGGATTCATGAAAATGGAGTAATCATCCAGTCCCTGGGTCAGACCGCCAATCGCATCGTAGACCAGGTCTTCGGGGCTTCTTTCCTCGACGTACCGCGAGTGAATGATCGACAGGGCTTCGGCGAACACCTCGAGACGCTCGAAGGGGTAGCTCACGGAGACTGCGGCCGCCGAGAGCGCCGCGCCGGTCAGCAAGCCCGCCGCATACACAGCAACCAGGGATGCAAACCTTCGAGCCCTCGTCGGTGGAGTCACCGTCACTTCGCCTCGGCTACCAGGTCGTAGCCTGCGACCTCGGTGATGGTCATCGGCACAATGTCACCGAACTGAGCCTCTCCCGCGTCGGCAACAAGGACCTGGCCGTCAATCTCGGGGGCCTGGCGCGCGGTGCGGCCGATCCAGAGAAGCTCCGTTTCGGGGTGAACCCCCTCGATCAGGACATCCTCGACGCCACCAACTCGTCCCTCGCTGTTCTCGACGTGAATCTGCTGTTGCAGCAACATCAAGGCCTCGCGTCGCTCCTGTTTCACTGTCTCAGGGAGCTGTCCATCGAGCGCAGCCGCGGGTGTCTCGTCCTGAGGACTGAAGGTAAAGACACCAACATTGTCGAAGCGCGTCTCCGAGACGAAGTCATAGAGCTCCTGGAACTGCTCCTCGGTTTCACCGGGGAAGCCCACAATGAAGCCGGTGCGCAGGGCGAGATCTGGGATCCTCGAGCGCAACTTGTCGAGCAAGTCGCGAGTGCGAGCGGTGCCAATGCCGCGGTGCATTCTCTTGAGGATGGGATCGGAGATGTGCTGCAGCGGAATGTCGATGTAGGGAACGGCACTCTCGAGAGTGGCCAGCGCATCCACCAACTCATCGGGGAAGCGAGCCGGGTAGGAGTAGAGCAACCGCAGCCACTGCACACCATCGACTGCGTCGAGGGCGCCCAGCAGGTCCGGTAGCCGCGCCGTGCGCCCGAGGTCACGTCCCCAGGAGTTCGAGTCCTGCCCCACCAGGTTGAACTCCTTGACGCCCGTCGCCGCCAGCGCCTTGACCTCTTCGACCAGTACGTCGAGGGGCCGACTCATCAGGTCACCCCGCAGCCGCGGGATAATGCAGAAGCTACATCGCTGTGGGCAGCCTTCGAGGATCTTCACGTAGGCCGACCACGGGGTCAGCGTGTTGACTCGAGCCTCTCGGCCCTGGACATAGGTGGGCACTCCGACGATGTCAGATACCGGCTGCTCCCGTGGAGTGAGCACTTCGAGAATTCGGTGGTAGTCACCCGTACCGACGAAGGCATCGACCTCGGGGAGTTCATCGCGCAATTCCTGGTGGTGTCGCTGGGCCATACACCCCGTCACCACGAGCTTGCCGGACCAGCCCCGGTCACGAGCCTCGGACATCTCGAGCACGGTGTCGACCGACTCTTCGGTAGCGGCATCGATAAATGTGCAGGTGTTGACGACCACGACGTCAGCATCATCGGGCGAATCCACCAGCTCATAGCCGGCCTGGCCCATTGTCGCGAGCATGGCTTCGGAATCCGTACGGTTCTTCGGGCAACCGAGGCTGACAAAGTGCACGGTCCGGCCCTCGTGTCCCTCAAGAGCCGCAGGACTCTGCCCCGGAGAGGACGAACCTGCAGGTTGAATGATGTTCAGCCGATGGGCCATCGTGGCCGGAATTTCCTCGATCCAGGTCCCATGGTCAAGAGCTAACCAGCCCGCCCCTGCGGAGATAGCCTTCGATCAGTCGCCCTCGATCAGTTGGAAGCCGGGCCGGTTGTCCCAGCGAAAGTGCTCAATAGGCAGTGTTTTTCCAGCTTCGAGCTCAACCAGCTTAGTCTCGGTTCGATCGCCGAAGGAGCTGCTGGTGACGACCCCGTTGATCAGGCCCGAGGCCATGTCGATGTGCAGGTAGATCACATCCACCACGCCGTCCTTCGCCGTCGGGCGCAATTCCAGGGTCGAGGCACCGTCTCTCGATTCGGGCCCCGACGCGACCTTCGCGACCCGGTAGTGCTCCTCGACGTCCGCCATGCCATTGAAGAAGGCCAGAAAGCTCCGCAGTGAGTCCATCATCGAGGAGAAG
>CAZEIY010000454.1:2398-3734 GCA_964512375.1 uncultured Rickettsiales bacterium
CAGGTCTTCTCACTCTCGTCGATCACCCAGAGATCGGCTCCGTCGCTGAGGAACAGCTTCGGCTTCTTCCCGCCGAACTGCCAGCGCAGCTTGTCCGGCTGTTGCACCTGCACGGTGCCCTCCTGGACAACGGGAGTCGGGTAGGACATGCCGGTGCTCGTCTGGGTGAACTTCGCCTCAAAGGACTCGATGCCCTGGTAGGCAGCCCTCATCTTGGCCAGGACTACGTCTGCGCCGTCACTGGCTGCATCCGATGGCGGCGGCGATCCGTTGGAATCGGCCCGCACCGGAATCCACACCGCAGCAAGAATGAGGATCACCAGGGCCGTGACCACTGCGGCCACCGCCAAGACCGGCCGTTGGGGTGCTTCAGGCGCTGTGGTCATTGACGAAGACTTCACGGGGGCGAGCACCATCCGCCGGGCCAATCACGCCCTGGCTTTCCATGGAGTCAATAATTCGCGCCGCCCTGTTGTAGCCGAGCTTCAGGCGCCGCTGAAGTAGAGAAGTGCTGGCTTTGCCGGCCGCCGACACCACGGCAACGGCCTGGTCATACATGGGATCGAGGTCGTCATCCTCGCCACGCCGCTGCCCATCAGCATCGTCGGGCAAAGTCAGCTCTACGTACTGCGGACCGCGTTGAGACTTGATGTGCTCAACCACATCCTCGGTCTCGCCCTCCGAGACAAAGGCGCCGTGGAAGCGCATCAAGTCAGAGGTCCCTGGAGGCAGGAACAGTCCATCGCCATTGCCCAGCAACTTCTCGGCGCCGTTGGCGTCGAGTACCGTGCGGGAATCCACCATCGAACTGACACGGAACGACATCCGGCCTGGGAAGTTGGCCTTGATCAGGCCCGTCACCACGTCAGTCGACGGACGCTGGGTCGCGAGGATGAGGTGGATGCCGCCGGCTCGGGCCATCTGCGCCAACCGAACGATGGCGTCTTCCACCTCCTTGCGAGCAGCCATCATCAGGTCTGACAACTCGTCGATGACAATCACGATGTACGGCATCTTTTCGGGCGGTCCGACGGGTTCGCCCCCGGCCGAGCGGTGACAGACGGTGTCCAGTCCAGCAGCTCTGCCGCAATCAGGCGGCACCTTCGGCTTGCCCGCCTTGCAGGAGGCCTCCCATTCGTCCCACTGGAGGATGAGTTCATCGACCTTCTGGTTGTAGTTGACGATGTTTCGCGCGTGCATGGCGGCCAGAACCTGGTTGCGACGATACATCTCGCTGACCGCCCAGTTCAGGGCCATGGCAGCCTTCTTGGGGGAGGTCACCACGGGGACCAGGAGATGGGGAACATCCTTGTAGACCGAAAACTCCAGCATCTTC
>CAZEIY010000455.1:0-3706 GCA_964512375.1 uncultured Rickettsiales bacterium
TGTCCTGTTTTGCCATCACGGAGAGAGCAGTGCTCTGCTCACGACCTTTCTACGCGAGCAGGGCTTTAGGAACGTCAAGAGTCTGGAGGGCGGAATCCACGCGTACTCAGAGCAGGTGGATTCAGACATCCCTACCTACTGATCTGAGTTCGCCCGAAGTCGGGTCGCTGGTACTTCAGCAAGCTTGCAGCCGTCTGTTCCCATCTTGACAAAACGCCGATCCGACGCATATTGGCACAACCGTACGGTAATCAAAGAGCACTGGTTCTGGTGGGGGGCGTCAGCCGGCCAGACGGCCTTTGGGGGACATCGAGAATGACTGAGAACCTCAATATTCTGGATTCGTCGGGTCTCGGTACCGCATCCGGAACGGACAGGAAGCCCATGAAAATTCTCGTGCTGGTTACGCCCGAAGAAAACTACATGATGGCTAGCATCCACAAGTCGCTGGACCACAAGCGTGAGCACCGACCGCTGCTGGGCGTTCTGTCTGTGGCGACCTACCTCAAGGAGCAGCGTCCGCACCATGAACTGAAGTTCGTAGATTGCCGTGCGCTGATGATGGACTTCGATGCCATGGCTGAGGCCGTCGTCGAGTTTCAGCCTGATCTGGTAGGCCTTACGAGCCTCACGTTTAACTACTTCGACACGCTTCAGGCGGCAAATCGGATTAAAGCAGTTCGCCCGGAGGCCAAGATCTGCCTGGGCGGTTGGCACGTCTCTCTCTATCCCGAGGAGACCCTGGCGCAGGACTCGATCGACTACGTCGTCGCTGGAGAGGGTGAGAGAGCTTTCGTCGAGTTGGTCGATAAGCTCGAAGCTGGCGTGGAACCTGAGGACTTGGAAGGCGTTGGCTTCAAGCGTGGAACCGAGATCGTCATGGGTCCTCCCCGGCCAGTCGAGAAAGCGCTTGATGAATTGCCCTTCCCAGACTTTGATCTGTCGGACATCACGTTGTACTCGCACGTCCTTGGAGAGGGGAACATCACGCTTCCTCTTGAGTCATCTCGTGGTTGTCCGTTTGCGTGCACGTTCTGCGACATACGTCGTAGTCGTTACCGCCGCCGCAGTGCCGATGTGATCTGCGATGAGATGGAGCGGTGGGCCTCCCGCGGTATTCGCTCCTTCTTCTTTGTCGACGACAACGTGACAGTGAACAAGAAGCAGGCGTTGGCGCTGTTCCGCGAAATTCGAGATCGCAAGCTCGATGTCGAGTTTAAGGTCAGCAGTCGCATTGATGGCCTCAACGAGGAAGTGATGGTGGCGATGGTCGAGGCGGGCGTGTCACGCGTCTCGATTGGTATCGAGTCGAGCAAGCAGAAGTATCTTGACTACATGCAGAAGGGGATCACCACTGAACAGATAGAGGAGACCCTCGCTCTCGCGGGTCGGGTTGGCTTGCCTGTCTTCGCTTTCATGATGCTTGGTCTACCGGGTCAGACGAAGCAGGAGATGCTCGAGGAGGCAGACTTTCTCAAGCAGAACAAGGTTCGTTACGCCAGCTTCTCGATCATGACGGCCTATCCCAAGACCGAGCTCTACGATCTCGCGAAGGAGTCTGGGGATCTCATCGATGATCCCTGGCCTGAGTTTGCGCGGACTCCCAGCCCTGACGTGCAGGCCCCTTACATGAACAAGCTCTACTCACCAGAAGAACTGAAGCGAATCCAACTTCAGGTGACGCGGCGCTTCTACTTCACGCCGAATACCATCTACCGTCAGCTGCGGGAAACCACCTCGTGGGGAGGCTTCAAGAAACGCGCGAAGGTCGCGCTGCGAATGCTCGGTAGCGAGGACATGCGTCTCTAACTAAGTCCGATGCTCTACTTGAGTTCTGTTGGCACAGGCTCGCTCTCCGTTCTGGCGACCCGTTCCAGCACAGTCAACATGTCTCGGGCCTGTTTCTCGCGGCTATGCAACGGGGCCGACTTGATCGCCTGCTGCTTCAAGGTTTGGTAGCTGGCCTCGTCGGCTGCAAGGCGAGAGGACGCATCGGCCAATGCTCTTGGGTCCTCGGCTGGTACCCAGACACCGAAACCTTCCCCTTCGATAATTTCGCTCGCCTCGCCTTTGGGTGAGGCGAGCAACACCGGCAGGCCCATTCCAATACTCTCCCAGATCTTTGAGGGGATGACTGTCGCGAAAGTTGGCCGGTTCTTGAGATGGACCAGGCCCACATCGCACAGGCTCCAGTAGTCGGCGACGACGTCTTTCGATACCTGAGGAAGGATCAACACATTCTTCAGCCCGCGCTCCCGCTGTGCTCGAACGAGCTTCTCGCGTTCGGCGCCTGCGCCGACCAGGAGATATCGAATATGTGGTGCTTCTTTCGCGAGGATCTCGGCCGCGTCGAGCACGTTCATCAGCGCATGGGCCATTCCGAATGTCCCGAGGTAGCCAATCACGAAACATCCGTCCAGGCCGTGTTCTGCTTCGAGTTGCTGGTGTCGGGGGCGAGGTGAATAGCTCGACGTCTCCACTCCGTTGATCACGACCGCTATCTTTTCGGGCTCGATGCCGCGTGCGGTGAGGTCTCTCTTGAAAGCTCGGGTGAGAGCGACTACTGAGTGACTCTTTCGATAAAGAAACAGCTCCATTCGCTGTAAGAAACTTAACACTGGCCCTTCGCTCAGCGCGCCAACATCCACTATCGAGGCCGGCCACAGGTCCGCGAGCTCCAAGACGTGGGGTACGCCACGCACATTGCCCAGGGCCCAACCTCCTACCGCTGTGAAGATCTGCGGCGAGCTTGCGACCACGACATCGGGCTTGCCCTGGAAGAGACCAGCGGTGAAGCCGGTAGCCATATACGAAGTAAAATCCAGTATTCGCTTCAGGGTGCCCTCGTTCGGAGCAATGAATGTCTTAACCCGGACGACTTCGATGCCCTCCATCTGTTCCCGGAAGTACCAGCGGTTCTCATAGCCCTCGAACACTTCACCTTGTGGATGGTTTGGGGCGCAGGTGACTACGGTGACCTCATGCCCCCACCGGACCCAGTAGCGGGCTCGCTCAAAGACACGAGATGAGGCAGCATCGCGTTCCGGCGGAAAGCGGTCAGTGAGGAAGAGAATGTGCAGCGTCAGTCCTCCCCAGGATTCCTGGCAGCGCTGATGTGGAGTGTGAATTCCAGACCGTCAGCGGCGGATTGAAAGCGCAAGACTGGAGCCGAGATAGGGTCGCCAAAACGATGGGAGACGATGCCTTGTTCAACGGTGCTACTCCCCCGAGAGATTCGAACCTGCACGCTCTGGTCACCGCGGCTCAACAGCCAGCTTTGAGGGTCGGTAGCATCAGGTGCTACCTGGACATCGGGATGAAGAGGTAGTGCTACCTGGAAGGCCGTCGCTCCCCCGATGGAGTCGCGCACCGTGATCCTGTCACCCTCCAAGTGGAGCGTACGCTGAATCTCCCTGGCACCTTTGGGCCCGAAAGCGAGGGCGGTACCTGCGAACGTCCAGCCATCGGCAACCTCTTCCCAATCGGAGCTGCGAAGCTTGGGCTTCCAACCCACTCGGAAGGACTTCCAGATTTCGGCCTGTTCGATTCCATCTATGGACGGCGTGCAGTGCGCCGAGCTCGTTCGACTCAAGTGCCGCTGTACCGGGTCGTGGTACGAGTGAACCCCCGGGTCGACGATTATGCGCAGATCGTTCAGGGTCAGCTCAAAAGAAAAGAGATCGCAGTGGGCGTGTCCAGCTTGGTT
>CAZEIY010000456.1:0-3699 GCA_964512375.1 uncultured Rickettsiales bacterium
GTACTGGGTGGCGTGAAGGATCTACGCGAGATCATTGCCCGAACCAGCTCAACTCGCAGCAAGGACGCGACAGCACGCACCATCTTGTTCGTCGACGAGATTCACCGTTTCAACAAGGCGCAGCAGGATGCCTTCCTTCCGCACGTCGAGTCTGGGCTGGTCACCCTGGTCGGGGCGACCACCGAGAACCCCTCCTTTCAGATCATCGGCGCTCTACTCAGCCGCTGCGCCGTCCACGTTCTGAGGCCACTGACCGAGGACGCCCTGTCCGGCCTGGTACGGCGAGCCATCCGGGATCGAGAGCGGGGCATCGGCAATCTGGGCCTCGAATTGAGCGACGAAGCTATCGCTCGCATCGTGCAGGCTTCAGGTGGCGATGCGAGACGCTGTCTTGGAGCTATCGAGCGCATCGCGCTGCACTTTCGGGAGCGACCTATCGGCACGGAAGCTCTCAGCAGCGATGAGATCGCTGTAGCCCTTGGAGATGACAGTCTCCTCTACGACCGAAGCGGTGAAGAGCACTACAACGTCATCTCCGCCTTCATCAAGTCACTGCGCGGGAGCGACCCCGACGCGGCCCTGTACTACCTGGCCCGCCTCATCGAGGCCGGAGAGGATCCGCTTTTCGTCGCCCGAAGGCTGGTCATTTTTGCCTCCGAGGATGTCGGGCTGGCTGATCCACGCGCTCTGCAGTTGGCCGTCTCGTGCAAAGACGCGGTGCACTTTCTTGGCCTGCCCGAAGCGAAGTACCCCCTCAGTCAGGCAACTCTGTACCTTGCGACTGCACCGAAGTCTGGCTCGACTTCTGGCTACTTCAGTGCTGCTGCTGCCGTGCGCAAGCACGGCGCCCTACCGATTCCCATGGAGCTGCGCAATGCTGCCACTCCGCTCATGAAAGAACTCGGCTACGGAAAGGGCTACGCAAACCCTCATCAATTCGAGGGGGAATTCGTCTCAGCCGACTACCTCCCCGAAGAGCTCGTCGACAGCCGCTTCTACGAGGCCAGCGACGAGGGCTACGAGAAGATCCTCCAGGAACGACGCCGAATCTGGGACGAACGCAAGGCCGCTGGCAACAGCAGACGCAAGCGAAAGAAATAGCTCGTCTCGAAGCTGGCCGAAGGGGTGACTACACCGCCCCTTCTACTCAGTGGGGGCGGTAGATCCCTGATCTTCGATCAGAAAGTAGCTCACCTCAATGACCGCTAGCTCGGCCGGCATAAACTCGATCGGAAAGTCGATGGCATTGGTGACGGCATTGTAGGACCAGGTGTCGATCGCTACCTCCACGCCATTGATCGTCACCTGCAGGCTTGTCACGGAGGGGCTGCGCTTCAGGTGGAAGGAGCGCTTCAGCCCGGCAGACTCGAGGCCCAATTGAGTGAGGAAGTCCGACCAGTCATCATCACAGATGGACAGGAAGTTGCCGTCCACGCCATCGAGGACTTCCCAATACCCCTCGCCCTCATCCGCGCCATTCTCGGAGGTGCCGCAGCCGCCCGGCCTATCACCGACGATGCCAGTGAAGATCAAGAGGTCCTGGTTGTGCTGCCCCTTCAGGTCGTAGAGGAACCAGGGAATGAACTCGTCGGGATGAACACCGCCACACGCGCCACCACCGAAGATCGGATCGCCCGGGTCCTGACCATGATCCGCCTCGTCACTGAGAATGATGAGCGAGAGCAGGGCATCGTCCCGGTAAAAGCCCTCGTTGGGGTTACCTGGATATGACTGGTAGGTCAGCGCCGAGCGGGCCGCCTGGAGTCCCATCTCACAACTGCCTGGCCCGCTTGTCCCGACGTTCGCGATCTGATTGAAGGCGTCAATCTTATCCTGAGCAGTGGAGCCCGTGTCCTGGTCGATCCAACGACTTCCGTCGGGCAACTGCTCGAGAATGCCCCAGTTCTCACTGTCGCTTGCGCTGAGAGCGCCCTGAATGACTCCAACGTGATAGTCGATGGTCGAACTGTTTACGAAGGTCTGGATGAAGCTCTCGAAGTTAGCGGCTAGCTCATCCTGCTCGTCCTGCATCGAGCACGAACTGTCGACCACAAAGAGGATGTCCGAAGCCTCAACCGTTCGCTGTTGGAAGGTGTCGGTCCACAAGGTGGGCGCTAGTGCGTCAGGCTGCTCGTAGAAGGTCGGCTCTTCGTAGATCACGCGCAGTTCTGTCTCGGAACAAGAGAAGAGCAGCGCTGGCAAAATAGCCAGCAGCAGAATCAAACGAGCCATGTTCACAGCGGATATCGACATGTTTTCTCCACACCCGACTGTTCGAGCACAAGCAACTTGCAGCCTGATAGTTAGCAACTGGAAGGAGCCCTCATCGAGCGCGCGCCGTCCCGAGCGGGCACACTATAGTCCATGAGAATCAAGCCGCATGACAGAATCTGAGGCACAAGAGAAAGCGCAGGAACAAGTGACGCGGCGCTCCGGCCTCCTGCGCGCTGCTCTGGGCGTAAGTGGGATCACCATGGGGTCCCGAGTGCTCGGCCTGGTCCGGGAGCAGGTACGCGCTCATTTCCTGGGCACCACCTTCGCATCAGATGCTTTCGGGATCGCGTTTCAGATCCCCAACCTCCTCCGACGCCTGGTGGCCGAAGGCGCGATGAGCGCGGCCTTCATCCCAATCTTCGCCGAGGAGAAAGAGCTCAATGGTGAAGAGGCGGCATTCCAGTTCGCTCGACGCTTCCTCAACCTGTCGCTGCTCGCGCTGACCCTGCTCAGCACGCTTGGTGTGCTCGGCGCCGGGGTGATCGTCAGTTGCTTTGCCGTTCTGGGTGGCAGAGCAGTAGCGCCTGAAGCCCAGGAGCTAACCACCTCTCTCACCCGGCTGATGTTCCCCTACATCGCGCTCGTCTCCTGGGCTGCGATTGCCCAGGGAATTCTGAATACCTACCGAATCTTCTGGGTGAGCGCAGCCACCAGCGTACTGCTCAACCTGAGCATTATCGGCTCAGCGATCCTGCTGGCGACAAGCTTCTCTGACCCATCCTTTGGTTTCGCGATCGGGGTTTTGCTGGGAGGCACCCTACAACTCGTGTTCCAGGTGCCTTTCGTCTTTCGCCTCGGCTTCCGCTGGCGACCCGACTTCAGCATGGGGCCCGGAGTTCGCCGGGCGATATGGCTGCTCGTGCCCACTCTGTTCGGAGCCGGCGTCTACCAAATCAACGTACTGCTCTCGCAGGCCATCGCGTGGGGGCTGGGCTCAGGCGCCGTCTCCTCACTGCAGTATTCACAGCGATTGCTCGAGCTAACGCTCGGGGTCTTTGCGGTCGCCATTTCCACTGTAGCTCTTCCCAGTCTGGCATCAGATGCTGCCCTCGGCGAGCGAGACCGTGTTGCCGACACGCTGCTCTATTCCGTACGCCTGTGCTGCTTCGTGTGCTTTCCGGTCACGGCAGCGTTCCTCCTTCTGGGTAGGGAGACGGCCTCTCTACTCTTCGAGCGTGGCGCCTTTGGGAGCCTATCGTCATCGACGACGGCACTGGCCATCAGCTTCCACATCCTTGCGCTCACCCACATCGCGCTAGCCCGAGTACTCGTTCCCGTCTACTACGCCTTCAAAGACACCCGAACCCCGGTCGCAATCGCCTTCGTAGCGATGATCGTCAACATAGCTCTCTGCTATGCCCTGGCACCATTTCTCGATCTGGGCGGCATCGCTCTCGCGAATTCACTCTCAGCTCTAACCCAGGC
>CAZEIY010000457.1:0-3693 GCA_964512375.1 uncultured Rickettsiales bacterium
GAATTGAACCCCCGACACGGGGATTTTCAATCCCCTGCTCTACCGACTGAGCTATCTGCCCTCAGTCTCGCGTTCGAGCCAATAATCGGCTCTCTCCGAGCGGCGCCGAGGATAAACAGGTGGCCCTGGCCGGTCAAGGGAGCGTCGTCGCTCTCTGGTCGCTTGAGGACTCTTCACTTATAGTGCGCGCGATGATCTACTCCTCCCGATTCCTGTCCCCCCTTCTTGCTGTTCCTCTTCGGTTCCCCCCGCTTCCCCGAGGAATGCTGCTCGCTGCGGTGCTGATAGTTGCTGCATCCGTCCTGGGTGGATGCGGTGAGGTGTGCGATCGAATGTGTGATGCGCAGGCCGACTTGATGGAGAAGTGCTTTCCTACCTGGGAGAGCTCCTGGGAAGAACAGAGTTATTCCGGTCGAGAGGCATTCGTCGAGCGCTGTTACATCGTCTGGGGTGATGCCCATGGCGCTCTCGAGAGTGGTTCGACCGAGGCAATCGAGTTCGAGGAACGCTGCCGGGTACAGTTTGAGATTGCCCTGGCAGACAGCGACTGCGAGTCGGTGCTTCAGATTGATCCCTGAGTAGCCTTGCCCTATATTGGCGCTCCAGTCACCGCAATGGAAGCGTAAGTGGCTGAAAATACAGAGGATTCTTAATCATGCGAGCTGCTGGAAAGACACTTCTTACCGCTGTTATTGCCCTGGTAGCCTTGTCTTCGGGCGGCTGCTCCGATGACTGCGAAGTCTATTGTGGCAACCAGAGTGACTTCATTGACCAGTGCCTGCCAGAGTTCGGTCAGAGTTGGGCCGATGTCGGCGCGGGTGACTGGACCGGCTCATCGGACTTCGCAGCCGCGTGCAACGAGAACATCGCCCTCTGGATCGAAGAGGACATCGAGGAGGCTTGCTCGACCGCAGAGGCTGGCAGCGATGAAGCGGATGCCTGCGCTGATACCGTGCGTCAGGGCACCTTGCGAGCTTGCGGTGAGCACCTCAACGATTTCCGAGTGTCGTGCGCCGACTACTGGCAGGGAACTCTGGACTTCGTTCCAGGAGCTTTCGACCCGGTACCCCCTGGTGACGACGATGATTCCGCTGCTGGCGACGATGATGACTCCGCTGCGGGCGACGATGATGACTCCGCTGCGGGCGACGACGATGACTCCGCTGTTGGCGACGACGATGACTCTGCTGCGGGCGACGACGATGACTCTGCCGGCGATGACGATGACTCCGCCGGTGATGATGATGACTCCGCCAGTGGTGGTGGCTGAGGGTCGTCCTAGCTCTTGCTTTCGTTTGGGGCAGCCTCGGGTCTTAGTGTCCGCCAGCGCTCCGCTGGGCTTTCGGATCGAGGGCATCACGTAGCCCATCTCCCAGGAAGTTGAAGCCCAGTACGACGAGCATGATGGCCAGTCCGGGAAACACGGAGATGTGCGGTGCTACCAGCATGTAGTGGCGACCTTCGTTGAGCATCGAGCCCCAGGATGGAACTCCCGGTGGCGCTCCCAGTCCAAGAAAAGAAAGCCCTGCTTCGGCAAGGATGGCCGACGCCATGCCAAATGTGGCCTGGACAATCATGGGTGAGAGCAGGTTGGGCGCTATCTGTGTGGTCATGATGCGCAGTGGCCCCATGCCCAGAGCGCGGGCGGCGGTGACGTACTCCAGTTCTTTGATCGCTAGCGTTTGGCCTCGCGCCAGTCGGGCGTAGCTGTGCCATCCCGAGACACAGAGGGCTCCGATGACCAGGTCAATGGAGCGTTCCTCGAACAGTGCAGTGATGGTGATCGCCAGCAGGATGCCGGGGAAAGCCTGGAAGCACTCGAGGATGAACATGAGGGCGCGATCGAGGATGCCTCCAAAGTAGCCCGAGATCATTCCGACACTGATTCCGATCGCGAAGGAGATGGAGACGACCATTGCTCCAACCTTGAGGCTGATTCGAGCGCCGAAGAGGATGCGTGAGAGGATGTCGCAGCCGCTTGGGTCGGCACCCAGGAGATAGGTTCTGGACATTCCCGACAGCTCGGCGCTGAGCAGGCACTGCTGTGGATCCATGGGGGCCAGCATGGGGGCGAACGCGGCTGCAGTGAGCAGACCAGCGAGAATGATCACGCCTATTCGCGCCAATCGGCTTCTCCAGGTCGCACGCAGTACGTCAGCGAACATGGGTCACCTTCAATCCAGCCGTACCCGCGGGTTAACGAGGGTGTAGAGCAGGTCAGTGAGCGTATTGACCGCCAGGTAGGTGAGCGAGATGAGTAGTACGCAACCTTGTATTACGGGGAAGTCGCGGGTGCGGATGGCTATGATGATCTCGCGGCCGAGGCCCGGCCAGGCGAAGATCTCTTCGGTGATGATTGAGCCAGCCAGGAGCGCTCCAAATTGTAGTCCCAGGATGGTCACTATGGGGGTGAGCGCAGTGCGTAATCCGTGCCGAAGCAGTACCGCTCGTTCACTCAGCCCTTTCCCCCTTGCTGTGCGAATGAAGTCTTCGCCCAGAGTGTCGAGCACACTTGAGCGAGTAATTCGGGTGAGAATGGCGCTCATTCCCAGGCCGAGAGTGATTGCTGGCAAGACGAGGGACGCGGGATGTTCGGCTCCGGAGACGGGAAACCAGCCGAGTTCGATGGAGAAGCCCAGAATCAAGAGCGGTCCGAGCCAGAAGTTGGGCATGGATATGCCGACCAAAGCCCCGATCATCGAAGTGTTATCGATCCATGAGTACTGGCGCCAGGCCGCGAGGGTCCCCAGAGGCAGGGCGATGAGCAGCGCCACCAGCAGCGCCGTGCAGGCGAGGCCGATGGTGTAGGCGAACTTTGTCCGCAAGAGCTGAAAGACTGGCTCCTGACTGTGGAGTGAGCGCAACTGGCCAGCGTGCAGGTCTCTGAAGAACCATGCGTAGCGGGTCTCCGTGAAGGTCTCCTTGAGTCGAGCGCCGAGGGGAGCCAGTGTTTCGCCCCTCCAGGGCTCCAGATCGATGAGGATCGGCTCGTTCAGGTGCAGCTGAGTGCGAAGTTCGGCCTTACGTTCGAGAGCAGCGTTCTCTCCAATCATGAAGTCGACGGGGTCGCCAGGGATCAGGTGGATGAGTGAGAACACTACGGTGAAGACTACGAACAGCAGGGGACCTGCCAGTAGTACACGCCCCAGCAGGTAGTTCTTCATGGCTGTACCTCGCCGCTGCCTTTCCAGGTGTTTGCGAGGCTGTTCATGTCGGCGAAAGGGTTCGGCTTGAAGCCGTGGACGCCCTTGCGAGCTACGGCGACGGTGTGTTGGTACCAGAGAGGCAGAAGGGGAATGTCTACCGAAGTGATCTCCTGGACTTCTCGATAGGCGAGGCGGCGTTCTTCCCGGTCTGTCACGCGACGCCCCAGATCAAGAAGTTCATCGACACGGTCATTGGAATAACGGGGCCTGTTGGCGCCGTCAGGGGGGAATGATGCGCTATGGAACACGTAGCGGTACCAGTCCGGATCAGTCACCCCGACTGCGGTCAGACTGTACAGGTCGAAGTCACCCTGCTTGATGTCCGAGAAGAACACGCCCCACTCGTTGCTCTTGAGTTGTACTTCGATACCGACATCAGCCAACTGGCGCTTGAAGATGCGGGCGACGTCGATGGCGGTCTGGTCCATGGAGGTGCGGTAGGTCAGCTGAAGTCGCGGGCCGCCATCCGCCGCAGCTACGAATCCGG
>CAZEIY010000458.1:0-3692 GCA_964512375.1 uncultured Rickettsiales bacterium
CCTTGAGAACAATGGCCCACGCCATGGTGTTCCCCGACTCCATGCCGGGCAGGATCGTGTCGCGAATGAAGATGTATGCACCGTCTTCCGGGTATGGCCACGGGACCGCCGCTGACAGGTTCTTGATGATCTCCCAGCGACCAAAGTGGCGCTGAATTGCCGGTGCATCCGAGAGCACAATGGGACGGAGCTTCAGTCGGTCCGTGGTGAGGCTTGCCTGGGGCATCATGGCGAGTGATAGAGGGTCTTTGGAAGAGGGGGAATGGGTCCGACAAGAGGCCCAATAGTACCCTTGCTGAGCTCGTGGAGCGGGACTGGGAGAATACGCCAACCGGGGTGACGGGAACGTATCACTCGTCGTCGCGTTCCCGTCAGGCCGCCCGTCAACCGTTCCCGTCAGGCCGCCCATCAACTAATGTGCTGCCCATGCCTGTACGCGCCGAAGCCCTTCTCGCACTTCTCTCCGTTACTACTCTCCTGCTGCTCACGGGTTGCCCCATCACGCAGCCTGCTGCCGACGATGATGACTCGGGGCCTGAGGTCGACTCTGGGCTCGTCGCGGCGCTCCAAGAGGCACTTGAGGAGATGCTGGACGAGGCACCCGCCACTGGACTGACGGCTGCCATCGAGTTCGCGGACGGCGCGGTCTGGACCGGAGCAGCGGGCTCCACCCATCCCGCCGGGCTCGACGGAGGCCGCGCGATGGTGGCCGATGACCTCTTCAACATCGCGTCGATCACCAAGTCCTTCACCGCGGGCTTGATTCTGAACCTGGTCGACCAGGGACTTGTCGGCCTCGACGACAGCTTCGATACCTGGGTCCCCGACGCTCATGCCCGCGGCGCCGAGATCAGCGTTCGCCAGTTGTTGAAGCACACCGCTGGTGTCCCCGAGCACACCATGACAGCTGAGTTTCAGGCCAACTACAGAGGACTATGGACCGACGAGGAGCTGTTGGCCCTGGTGGCTGACCTCGATCTCGTCAACGAGCCTGGCGCCGCGGTCGCTTATTCCAACTCTCACTTCGTCATGCTGTCACTGGTCGCCGAAGCGGCTGCCGCTATGCCCTGGCGCGACGCGCTCGCAGATCGTGTGCTCACTCCCCTGAGCCTGAGAGACACCACAGTCCCCGCCGTTGGCGATGGCTGGGGCGAGGTCGTCCCAACCTGGCTCGGCAGCGCCGCCTTCCCCCAGCTCCTCGACCCGACGGGTGCCGGCGCGGCTGGGTGCATCGTCTCAGATGCAGACGATGTCGCCCATTGGACGCGGGCCCGCTTCGGTGGCAGCTTCCTCAGCCCCGAGCTCACGGCGGCTCAGGTCGAGGACCTCGAACCTCTGGGTGGATCCTTCTTTCTGGGCCTGGGCTCCCTGGTTCTGGACGACCCCGACGAGACGCTCGAGCAAGGTCACAACGGGGCCCTCAACGGCTATGTGGGTTGGAGTGGCTACCGACCAGACATTGACGCTGCCATTACCCTGCTAGGGAATGCCTGGGGCGCAGGGAATCCTCCCGACTACAGCTATCCCCTGGGTCTTCACCTGGACCTTTGGGCGGAGGTCGATGAGCACCTCTCCGGTGAGAGGTAAGTGCATCCTTCCCTACATCTGCTGAGTCAACAGAACGCCTCTTGTCGGCCCTATACGCAGCCTCCCCAGCCCCTGCGTCCGGAGGCCGGCGTCAGATCATCGGGGCCGTCACCGAGCCCGCCGCCATTCCCCGGATCTTGAGGCACCTGGGCAGTCCGAAAAGTCCAGCTAACTGGAACCGGGATTACTACCATTACCTCAGGGAGTCCGGGCCATAAGTCGATAGCCTGAAGAAACCTGGTGAGTGGTATTCGCACAAGACGATCCACTCGGTTGGAGGCACATAATTCCCTGTACCAGGTCGTTCCACCCAACATCGTGATCTTCAGCCGCCGAGAGTCGACAGACCGCAGGACTGGAGCCCGGTGATTCGTAGTTGAAAGCAAAGTGGTAGTTGTTTATCCACTGGTCGCGCCAGGTACCAGGGATGTGCGTGCAGATGCTATTGGCACAAGAATAAAACGTGTGGTTCGGGTTGGGTGGACCACCATAACCGGCCAGGATCACATTCTGGTTAAAGGCTGCTTGCGCCTGAGTTGTGATGTAGCCCTGAGTCGGGCTACCGACGGCCCACTCCGAAAACGTCAGGTCCCAAAGCGCCGGTTGGCTGTAGTCGCCGCTCGAGTTCACCTCATTGATGTAGGTCGTTGTCGCCGTTCCCGCATAACCCCACCTGCCACTTCCACTACACGTGCCCTTGTTGGAAGTTGGCACCGACCCGTCCAAGGTTCCCACCATGAACAGGACAGTCCAGCCACCACCATCGGTTGTCATATCGCAGTAGGCCTCGAAGGCGCCCGTACCATCGGGGTCGATCCAGTAGGTGGCATCAGCCGTAACGCCACTGTTGAGCAGTTGCAGACATGAGGTACCCGGGCAGGAACTGTCCGAGCCGGGCGAAGAGAGGTTCTGCGGGTCACTGTCATCGCAGTCCTCGTACATGAAGGCGCCGTCGCCATCGCCATCGGTGGGAACAGTGCGGGCGAGGCGGATGCCGAGGCCATTAAACCTGATGACCGGCCCCGGGTAGTTGCGGTGTGAAAGTCGCTGACTGGGCGAAGGCGGGTCACTCCAAGCACCTCCGCGGCTCACACGATTGCTGTTGGGACTTGTTGGGGGGCCCTCTGGATCGCTGGACGGACTGGTCGAGTAGTACACGCTGTCGTACCAGTCCCATACCCACTCCCAGACGTTGCCGCTCATGTCGTAGAGGCCCCAGGAGTTGGAGTCTCGAGTGGCTGATTCGTGGGTCGCGGAGCCGCTGTTTCCGTTGTACCAGGCCACGTCGCCCACCGTATCGCTCCCCGCATAGAGCAGGTCCGTCCCGGCGCGCGCTGCGTACTCCCACTCTGCTTCCATGGGCAGCCGGTAGCCCTCACAGTCGTAGGGGGAGCCCGTAGGGTTGTTCACCACGGCATCGGTGCAGTTCAGGTCCACACCCGCCGTGCCGCTGCAGCCGAGCAGCGTGTAGCACTCGGCCAATCCCTCGGCTGTGGAAACCACATTGGCAAAGAAGGCAGCCTCCCACCAGTTGACTGTCTCCACCGGGCAGTTGGGCCCGCAGGCACCAAAGCCCGACGGGTTGTTCCCCATCATCAGTGTCTGCCACTGACCCTGCGTCACCTCCGTCTCGCTCATCCAGAAGTCCTTTGTCAGCGTGACGCTGTGTGCCGGCGACTCATCGGCCAAGCAGGTCCAAGAGTCCGACTGAGCAGCCGTGCAACCCATCTGAAAGGAGCCACCACTTAGAACAATCATCGTGATGCCCTGGGCAACGATGTCCACCGGAGCAGTGCTTGCACTATCGTCATCATCGCCCGCGGAGTCGTCGTCATCATCCCCAGCCGAGTCATCGTCGTCCCCAGCGGTGTCATCGTCGCCAGCAGTGGTGTCATCGTCGCCAGAAGTGGTGTCATCGTCATCATCCCCAGCCGAGTCATCATCGTCGCCAGAGGTGTCATCGTCGCCAGAAGTGGTGTCATCGTCGTCGCCGGGGTCACACTCTTCCAACACCAGGCAATCAGCGTCGGTGCAGTCAATCCAATTGTCACAGTCGTTGTCGATACCGTCGCTACATAGTTCGGTTGCGCCCAGGTAGATGTTGG
>CAZEIY010000459.1:0-3683 GCA_964512375.1 uncultured Rickettsiales bacterium
GTCCGTGATGCCGCCGGTGTCGTTGCCGTCCATGCCGCCGCCGCTGTCCATGCCGCCGCCGCTGTCTTCAGAAGGCGTAGAACCGCTATCGGCGGCTCCGTCACCGAGGTCGTCGCCGAGGTCATCGCCGAGCAGATCGCCGAGGTCATCGCCGAGCAGGTCCATCGGGTCCATGCCAGAGGCAGGCTCCTCGGGTGTTGCGACTTCCGTGGTTGGTTGCTCTACGGGCTCATCGGGTTTGTCCATGACAAAGAAGATCACGACGCTGAGAATCGCACCCAGCCCCAGGAGGCCGACGATCAGAAAGACGATTCCGCCCCCGCCTCCGCCCTCGTCGTAGTCGTCGTCGTCGTCGTCGTCGTCGTATCCGTCGTCGTCGTCTTCGTCTTCGTACTCATCGTCTTCGTAGTCGTCTTCGTAGTCGTCGTCATCATCAAACATGACCTGCTCCTCGGGCACAGGATGCGAACGTTCAAAGGCTGTCGCACCACTGGGGACGCAATTGTAAATCCATTCCTCTCAGTCATGCCAGATGTAGGACGCACTTGGTGGCGATCAGAGGTGAGAATTAGGCATCAGGGTGTCTCGCGAGCTAGCCTGTGGTCGTGTCTATGCGCTCCAATCCAGGCTCATTCAGTCGCGATGACGAATTTGCTGTCACAGAACTCTCCTCGGTGCGAGGAGCCGTGCTTGTCGAAGTCTCTATCGATCATCCAGAGGCTCCGCGGGAAAGTGTGCTGGGTGAGTTGCACCCAGCAGAGCGTGAGTTTGCTTGCTCCAAACCGGGCCGGAGGTTGGTGGAGTTCGTGGCTGGGAGGCGGGCGCTCCGCGTTGCCCTCCGTCATGTGGGTTGGGGCGGAGACCAGCCTCTTCTGACAGGGCCCCAGGGGCGCCCTGAGGTTCCGCTGGGCTTCACGGCATCGGTCAGTCACAAGGATGGCCTGGCTTTTGCCGTAGCAGCTCCGGCGGAGTCTGGGAGGACCTTGGGTGTCGACTGTGAGGTTATTGGTGACCGTGACCGGTCCTCCATAGCTCGCAAGATTCTTCGTCCCTCGGAACTCCTCCGTTGGCAGACTATGGGCAGTGCGTGGCCTGAACTTCTTGAGATATTCTCGACCAAGGAGGCGATCTACAAGGCCCTACACCCCCATGTACCTCGATACATTGGCTTTGAAGAGGCTGAGGTAGACGAATTGGGGGGCATTCGGCTTCACCTCTCTGGGGGTGAAGGACCATTCCATTTGCGCCGCCACCTCAGTTGGGATGGGCAACGTCTGCTCGTATTGGTCGAGGCCGAGCCCAAATAGCGGAGGGGCCGGTCGAGAGGCGTGTGTCGATCTACTCGGGGCTATCGAGCAGAGACTGAAGCCACTGCATGACCTGGTGCTTCTTCTTCTCGTCATAGCCGACGCTGCGTTGTCGGATCTGGCCATTGCGGGTCACCCAGAACGTGGTCGGCACGCCGCGGGTCTGGAACGTGTTCATGATCGCCTTGTTGCTGTCCATCACCACCTTGAAGGGCAGAGGGTTCTTCTTGAGGTAGCGTCGCGCGGCTGCTGGGTCCTTGTCGACGTTAATGCCGATGACCTCGAGTCCTTCTCCGTGCTTTTCGCGATACATCTCAGAGAGAGCCGGTAGCTCCTTCTTGCATGGCTCGCACCACGATGCCCAGAAGGTCATCACGAGAGGCTTGCCGCCGATACTCGCACTCTGGAAGTTCTCGCCGCTGCTCAGCTTTCCAGACCAGGCCCTCATCTGATCGCCAACCTTGCCGCCAGGGTAGTTGTTGGTGGTAGATGGTGTGTTTCCCTCTCCTGAGCAGCAGCGGAACCCAATCGAAGGGTCGCGGGTGTCTGGGGCCTCGCCATCCTTGAGATAGGCGCATCGAGTGGACTCTCGGCTGAAGTAGGAGCCGCCCTTCAGTGCGGCCTTATCTGGACTTAGACCGATCCACTCCTTGGTGAGTCCTTCGAGGTCGTAGACTCCTTCTGGGGTGCGACACTTCGGGTGGTTCCCGGTAATCAGAGGGCGAGGGTCGGCCTTCTTCCGTGCATCGGCGCAGAACCCACTTCGGTAGTGCTCGCCATAGACATGTTGGCGCCCTTGAATGAGATCGGTCGAGAACACTCCATTGCGGTCTTCGTCTACGGGAACGGCACCCGTGCAGGCGGCGAGCCACTCGGCCTCACTGCACAGCCGCTTTCCTGCCGCCGCACAGGCGTCACGTGCCTCGTACCAGGTGACAGATCTGGCAGATTCTACTCCAGCCTTCGACTGCGCCACTCCTGCCTCAAGAGAAGCCTCGAAGGAATCAATAGAGAAGGGGCCTGCTGGACCAACGAGGGACACCATTGCAGGTTGACCGGAGACCTCTCCAATCTCCTCGGACCCGGTCTCGACATCCATGATGACACGCTCGCTGCGGCCTTCCTTTTCGGCGTCCACGGCTGCCAGCAGGGACTCAAGCGGCTGCGCTCCTACCAGCCGTCGACCGTTTACGAACATGGCAGGGGTTCCGGTGACGCCTGCGGCCGCTCCAATGGCGCTATCCGCTTTGACGCGGGCCAGGGTCTGGGGATTCTTGAAGCAGTCTGTCCATCGCCTCACGTCCAGGCCGAGTTCCTTGGCGTATCCCTGCAGGTTACGACCCCTCAGGCGATGGTTGTTGCGAAAGAGGAGGTCGTGCATTCCCCAGAATTGCCCCTGTTCCTGAGCACAGATCGAAGCTGTCGCTGCACCGCAGGCGAACTTATGGAGACTCTTCTTCAGCTCTCGTTCGTTGCATTTCTTGTGCATTGGAAAGTGCATGAAAGCGATGCGAACGTCCTCTGGACGCTCCTCCATGAGCATCTCTATGTTGCCGCTGAGCTTCTTGCAGAAGGGGCACTGGAAGTCCTCGAACAGGATGATGGTGACCGGTGCATCCTTCGGGCCGCGTGTCGGAACGCCAGCTCCCAGTTCAATATCTGCGCGTTCGGCGGGCAGCACCAGGCGCCGGGTGATCGGCTCGCTCTTCGCTGCCGTCGCCGTGGTGGTCGCTGTCTTGGCTGATTCGGTGCTTGCAGGCTTCGATGCAGCTTCCCCTTTTGTTGTGGGGGAGGTAGCCGGTGCCTCGACGGAGGGCATCTGGGGGGATGCGGAGTCATCAGGCTGTGTGGCTTGATGAACCAGAAGAGTGCCCACAATGACGAGAATGGGCAGGGCCATCTCGACGCCGGGCCTCATCATGGCTCGGAGCGCAGAAAGAGGAGACTTGAGGCCCCGGGTCAGGCCCTCTGGATGTAGACCCGCTCCAACGAGCAGGGATGCGAGTGTCGCTCCGTCCATGGTGAGGCACAGCCAACACAGCTTGCCCTGGCCATAGATCATCTCGAACAGGAGCCGAGCCCCGAAGAGGAGCCCGATGTAGCCACACAGGGTCGCTAGAGAGGAGAGCCGCTCTCGGCCAAAGCGCCCCCTAGCAGCAAGCACTCCGAGCAGCGCGAGAAAGGCAAACAGCGGTATCGCTGGAATGCTGACCGGTATCCCAAGGAGTTCAGAGGCCGGACTGCTCAGGATGTCGCTGCACCCACCTCCATCTCCGCAGAGTGCTCCCGGTTCACTCGAGTCGGCTGCGTAGTGTTCTCCGACGAGCACGAAGGCCCAGCTGCTCGCGAACAGGCAGATCAGCGCATAGATCCAGG
>CAZEIY010000460.1:0-3682 GCA_964512375.1 uncultured Rickettsiales bacterium
ATCGAGATAGGTCCGATTCGGGTGCGAGAACTTCCGCCTCCTCGGCCTGGGTCCTGGACGATTCGAATGAGTGATGATCGTGCAAGGATGACCTACCTGTCGGTGCAGGCACCAGACTGAGGGTGGACACGGCTTTTCTTGTCAGCCGCGGGCAGGGTCGATTCCATGCCAGTAGTGAGCGCGCGTGAGCAACGATCGGTATTCTCTCTACTTGGAAGTCATGCATCGCTGGTTCTCGTGTTCTTTGGCGATGCGGGCGCGATTGGGAAGAGGTGATGGACCGACCGGGAGTACATCAGCGCGCTACGTACGTAACGCTGGTCTTCGGACTTCATCAGGCCTGGCGTACAGGCGTCCTGGAGGTCCGCAGCGGCCGCGCGTGGCGCCGTCTGTATTTCGTGTCAGGCAACGCGGTCTGGTACGCCAGCGACAAGGTGGAAGAGGAACTGGGCCGTACTCTCGTGAAGGAGGGTCTGGTCAGCAAAGACAAGATGCAGTCGCTTCTCGCGGCTCGTACTCCTTTTGAGCCGCTCTCTGAGCGTCTGCTCGAGGGGGGGCTCGTCGGCGCCAACGTGCTACGCGGCCACCGGCTTCAGCAACTGGGCCCTGCGGTCTCCGCACCGCTCGGCTGGGAAGGGGGGGAGTGGAGCTTCGATGCTCGTGATTCTTTGTCTCTCGATTCCATCGACCGCTCTCTGTTTCCTGACTGCCACGTCCTCAGGGACCTGTGGATGGGCGTGCCGAACTTCGTGCAGATGCAAGAAGCTCTGGCTGCGGTAGGCGGAGAGGCCGGACGCCGCCTCGTGCCCCGCCCCGGCCTGTCGGACGCCATCGGCTCGCTCGGTCTGACGGGTCCTCTCCTTGAGCTACCTGAGGCTCTGGGTCTGGGAGCCACCGTTGAGGAACTCTTTCAGGCAATCCCAGATCGAAGCGGTCACATGATGCAGTTGCTGTGGTTCTTGTGGAATTGCAATCTGCTGGGTGAGCCGGATGTTGCATCCGATGAGGTCAAGGCTCTTCTGGCAACGGGCGCGGATCACCCGCAGGCCGCAAAGGTGCAGCAGGAGCTTCGCAGGTCCAGGGATTCCCACGTTACGGGCCCGGTGCCTGTGCCAACCTCGGAGAAGAGGGGCACGAAAGCGAAGTCTGCTAGCGCAAAGGTTCAGCCGACGCACAAGAAGGAGGCTCTACCCCTTGAGCAGCCGAGCGAAGCGCGTTCGAACCAAGAGCCTGTGAAGAAGTCGGCTGAGGTATCGGTTGATTCCAAGAAGGCAGAGCATCTCTCCCGACTGATCCGCACGGCGCACGACCATCGGATGGGAAAGGACTTCTACGCGTTCTTCGATCTTTCGGTCAGCGCGACAGCGGAGGACGTGCGCTCGGCACACGAGCGGCTCAGCAGGGGGTGGAATGCAGCTTCTGAGGACCCGCACCTGTCAGAGGAGGACTATGGCCGAGTCAAGGAGTTGCTTCATGCAGCCAAGCTGGTCTGGCAGACCCTTGCAGATGCGAATCGTCGTAAGGAGTACGATCAGCGCTTGGCTGCCGGCACCGCACCACGCCTCGACAGCCAGCTTGAGATGCTCATGGCTACCGAGCGGGCCAGGGGCGATCATGCCGAACTGAAGGGCTCATCCCCACAGAGAAAGAGCAACGCGCCAGGAGGACCCCCGCACGCTGCTGGGCGGGAGCTAATGAAGCGGGGCAACTACAAGGCAGCGCTCGACCATCTGCGGAAAGCGAAGTTGGCGAACGGGTCCAGCGCTGCTGTCCTTGCCGATCTCGGGTGGTGTACCTGGAAGGTGCATCGCGGGCAGATACCAACGGACCAGCAAGAGGGAGCCGAGGATCTTCTCCTCCTGGCACAAACCTTCGAACCCTCCCATGGCAAGACCATGGAGTATCTGTGCAGGATGGCAATGGAGAAAGGTGACACAGTTCGCACTGTCCTCTGGCTGCAGCGGCTGCTCAAGGCTCACCCGCGCTCACGTTGGGCTCTCGAGATGCAGGGAAAGCTCCGCTCCGAGGGTCTGATGCCCGACCAGAAGTCGCCGGGAGGCAAGTGAGATGGCCGCCGGAAGTGCGACACATGCCCAGAGCAGGTCGCTCATCATGCTGGTTGACTCCGACCCGAAGAGCGAACGCGCGCTGAACGGGCTGTTATCGCCGGCTCACTTTGAGGTCCGCTCGGTGCGAAGCTCACTGGATCTTGAGGAGCAGTCTTCGGTGAGCCTCCCCGCGGTTCTCGTGGTCTCTGTGGACGACCCCATCGGGCGTGATATTCAGCGAACGATCAGCGGGTCGAGACGGCTACGAGATGTGCCCCTGGTCTTGTGCACGGACGGACGAGCAGCTGCAGATCTGACGCTCTCATGGTTCGAGGATGAAGGCCCTTGGGCGTACGCCCAAAAGCCACTCGACAGTTCCTTCATGCTTGGACGATTCGCGTCCATCTTTCCCGAGGAGATGCAAGCCCAGGCCGGCGCTGCGCCCTCCGGGGCTCGCGCAGCCCCCGAGGAGGAGGAGGAAGAACTCGGTGTCCTCGATGCCATTGAGGATGTCGACGATGATCTTGAGTGTGCGCTCGACAGGATCGTAGAACTCGAGGGGCAGCTTGCGGCGATGGAAGGGGTGCGAGGCGAGCGTGACTCGCTGGTCTCCAAACTCGAGTCCATCCAGTCGGCCAGCCAGGGTCGGACGGAGGAGGAGCGAGAGCTCCAGAAACGGCTTGAGGAGGTCGAGGCCGAGCTCGGGGAGAGCCGCAAGCTCTTCAATGAGCAGGCGACGGCACTTGAGAGCAGCATGCGTAGGACCAGCCTCCTGGAGGGCGAGCAGAGCCATTTCGAAGTGAAGAGCAAGGAGTCGGCCTTGCTTCTCGAAGCCTTGCGAGAAGAGGGCGCAAAGAAGCAGGAGGAAGATGCTGAGTCCATCGATCTGCTTCGTGGTCGTCTGCAGAACATTACTGAAGAGCGCGACAGTCTCGTCACCGAGCGCGATCGTCTTGCCAATGAGCGGGATGAGTCCGAAGTGGACCGAGCAGAACAGGAGGTTCTTCGAGAGCAGCAGTTGGGTGAGGGAGTTCAGTTGCGCGCGGCTCTGCTCAGTGCAGAAGCCAAGCTCAAGGAGCTGGCTGAAGAGAAGCGCAGACTCCTCGACGAGGCGCACGAGCGCTACGTTGCGCTTGAGTCCGAAAAGCAGAAGGTCCTCGATGAGCAGGATGGCGCCGTTCGATTGTTGAGCGACGAGGTGGCGGCGCTGCGTACCGCCAGTGAAGAGGAAGTTGTTGCCAGAGGTCGTCTTGACGAGGAACTCGATTCTCTTCGCACCGAGAGGGAGGGTGAACAGTCGGACGCGGCACGGCGTTTGGAGGCTGCCGAGTCGCAGGCAGTCTCTGCCGAGTCGCAGGCCGCTGATGCCGAATCCAGGGCCGCTGCTGCTGAGTCGCAGGCCGCTGATGCCGAATCCAGGGCCGCTGCTGCCGAATCGAAGGCTGCCGATGTGGCGTCCAGGGCTTCCGCAGCCGAGGAGAGGGCCGCTGATGCCGAGGAGAGGGCCGCCAAGGCTGCGTTGAAGGCCACTGCTGCTGAGTCGAAGGCTTCAGATGCCGAGTCGAAGGCTGCTGATGCTGAGTCCAAGGCTGCTGCTCCCCAGTCGCAGCCCACTGATGCCGCGGCTAAAGCCA
>CAZEIY010000461.1:0-3681 GCA_964512375.1 uncultured Rickettsiales bacterium
TAACACAGCCATCGCTGGTGCCGATGACCCCCTGAAGATGGCCTCAGCCATGCGCCATGCGGTCGAAGCCGGACGTCTTGCCTACGAAGCCGGACGCATCCAACGGCGCCTGTATGCCTCGGCGAGCTCGCCCACCTCGGGCGTGGTGCGCTTCGCTGGCGAGTGACCAGCGTGCCGCAGCGGCATCACCGTCCCCTCCCCTTTCGCATCTACGCGATCACCGACAGGAAGGCTCTGCCGAAAGGCACGACCCTGCCTGAGGCGGCCGCGCGCCTGCTCGTCGCCGCTCCCGCCGGGCGAGTGGCTATCCAGCTTCGCGACAAGGACCTGCCAGATCCCGAGCGCAGGGAGATGGCCCAACTACTTCGAAAGATCACACGCCGACATGGTGCCTTGTTCATCATCAACGGCGATCTGCAACTTGCGCGAGCATGCGAGGCCGATGGAGTACACTTTTCTGACGGGCATCCGGGTCTGAACAGGCTCTGCGACGCCGAGCGAGGCCGCGGCGCAGATCGTCTCTGGGTCGGCGTTTCGTGCCACGACCTAGAGGGTATGCAACGCGCCGAGAAGTTCGGAGCGGATTTCGTCACCATGAGTCCAGTGATGCCCAGCCCAGGCAAGGCCACACCTGGCCAGGAGCTTGGCTGGAATCGCTTCACGGACCTCGCGCGGGCCTGCGCATTGCCGACCTTCGCGCTGGGTGGCCTCGGCTGCGACGAAGCAGAGCGGGCCCGAGACTGTGGAGCCTATGGCATCGCAGCCATCCGATCTCTCTGGCAGGCCAGCCAGCCTCGCGAATTGCTCGCTGCCCTGCTCAAGCCCTTTGCACCCGTAGGCTGCGGCGCGCGCGGCGGACGCATCGGCAGGGCGCTGTCTTCAAGCCTCGCCATGCTGCTTTCAGTCGCACTGACCGCCTGCGGACCATCTGCTGTGCCGCAAGGCGATGACGACAACGAAGCCGACGACGATGACAGTGCTGAGCCAGCCGCTCCGATTCCAGTCGACATTCCGCTGCCTGACGGCCCTTTTGGCCTCGAGTGTCAGGGCAGCGAGCCAGATGATGTGGATATTCCGCTGGGCAGCATCAACGTCATCGACCCACCCTGGCCCCAGGCTAGCGACTGCGGTTCGATTCCAGCTACCGCCCAGGGCCCCCTTCTTCACATCCACGACACGATCCAGGACCTGGTCGAAGGCACCTGGGATGGTGACAACGACAGCTTCCAGTTCACCGTCGAGAGGGATATGACCACTCGAGGAGTGCTCCGCTGGGACCCCCTCCAGGGCGACTTCGATGCCCTCGTGCGCTGCGAACGAGGTGACAGTTGGGGTGATCTCTTTGGTCGCCGCCTGGCCACAACGGCCCTGGCAGAGACCGCCGAGGCAGAGTTCGTGCTCGAAGCAGGAAGTTCGTGCTGGGTTGTAGTGATTGGCTTCAGTGGTCTGGTGGGCAGCTACGACTTCTGGATAGAGGAGACCACCCCCCTCTGAACGCTGCACTGCGATCCCGCTCCCCCCAGGAAATGGGTGTTCAAATACGGGCAGCGCTTCTTCAGCTATCTGTGATCACTCATCTTTTTTTGATCTTGTGCCCTGGACCCGAAGATCCCGGCCGTGCATGCTGCATGGTTCATGCTGAACAAAGATCCAGGATCGCAGCGGCGCCAGCTGGTCGCCGCAAACAACCGCTCGGAAGGGCGCGCACGCCCCTTTCTCAAGTGGGTGGGCGGCAAGGGACGGGTATTGCCCCAGCTTCTGCCGCTGCTTCCCAGTCGCTTTGAGGGCTACCACGAGCCCTTCATCGGTGGTGGCGCCATGTTCTTCTCGCTGCAGCCTGACAGAGCGGCGCTGTGGGACATCAACGAAGAACTCATCAACTGCTACCTGGTGATCCGAGAGCACGTCGAGGAGTTGATCTCTGCGCTACGCTTGCATCGATACGAGAAGGAGTACTACTACGCCCTACGCGCAATCGACCCCCTCGAGTTGTCACCCGTACAGCGCGCTGCACGAACCATTTGCCTCAATCGAACCGGCTTCAATGGGCTGTACCGGGTCAACCGATCCGGAACCTTCAACGTGCCCTTCGGCCGCCACAACAACCCCAAGATCTGTGATGCACCCAACCTGAGGCTCTGCAGCCGCGCCCTGGCCAGCGTGCACCTCGACAGTAGAGACTTTCACGAGCTCACGGACAGCGCAAAGCGGGGAGACTTCGTCTACTTCGACCCGCCCTATGTGCCACGCAGCCCCACGTCGACATTCACCAGCTACAGCCCTGGCGGATTCAATCTGCCTGATCAGGAACGCCTGGCTTCGCTCTTCAGAGCCCTGGCTCGTCGGGGAGTCAAGGTCATGCTGTCGAACTCAGACGTACCCCTGGTACACGAGCTCTACGACGGCTTCCAGATCGACATTGTCATGGCATCACGCAACATCAACGCACGAGCCGACCGACGCGGCGCGGTCAGCGAAGTAGTGGTGCGAAGCTACCGCAGCTGAGTTGAGGTTTCGCCAGGCAAGAACCTGAGTCGACCGTCTCGCTACTCGCGGTGGCCCAGGTAGCGCAAGAAGTCACTGTCACTGCTCAGGACAAGGCGGCTGCCCGCTCCGATGGTCTCTGGATACAGCTCCATAGACTTGAGGAAAGAGTAGAACTCAGGGCCCTGGTTGTAGGCAGCTGCGTAGATGTCCGCAGCCTTGGCGTCAGCAGTTCCCTTGATCTCTTTGGCCTCGCGATAGGCCTCGGACGTGATCACCTTGAGCTGACGTTCACGCTCACCGTTGATACGAGCCGCCTCACCCTGCCCCTCTGAACGATATTCCTCAGCGATGCGCTTCCGCTCCGAGATCATGCGGGTGTAGACCTCCTTGCGGACGTCCTCCTGGTAGTTGATTCGCTTGAAGCGGAAGTCGAGGATCTCAATCCCAAGATCCAAAGTCGCTGCAGCCGCCGCCAGCCGCACTTCATCGCCCAGCTTGTCCCTGCCGGCGTACTCAGCGCCCTCCTCGTCCTCCTTGTTGCTGGTGGTTCGCACCAGATCAATCAGGTCGTGGTTGGCAACTGCATTGCGGGTCTCACCATCGAGGATATCGTCGAGGCGACTCTGAGCGCCCCGCTCGTCCCGAAGACGCTGAAAGAACAAGAGCGGGTCGCTGATTCGCCAACGCGCGGTGGTATCGACCCAGATGAAGCGCTTGTCCCGAGTCGGCACCTGATTGGGGAAACCATCCCACTCCAAGAAGCGCTTCTCAAATCGGTTGACCTTCTGGACGACCGGCAGCTTGAACTGCAGACCTGGCTCCGAGATCGGTTCTCCCACCGGCTTGCCGAACTGCGTGATAATGACCTGATCCGTCTCCTCGACGACGAAGAACAGTGCACTCGAGAGGAAGGCTGCGACCACCAGGAGGAGAGGTGAGAGAGCGCGAGAGATGCTCATTTTCGGACTCCTCGATCGAGGTTCAGCATCGGAAGAATCCCCTTGATGCGACCATCAACGATGATCTTGTCGGTCACCTTCGGGAACACCTCCGCCATGGTCTCGAGATAGATACGCTGACGCGTCACTTCGGGAGCCCGACGGTAGGCCTCATAGAGAGCCGTGAAAGCGCGAGCATCACCTTCGGCACGGTTGGTACGGTCTGTGGCGTAGCCGCGGGCCTCCTCGAGCGCCT
>CAZEIY010000462.1:0-3681 GCA_964512375.1 uncultured Rickettsiales bacterium
GGGCTGCGGCGGCGGTCTGTTGGGACGAAACTCCCCCGTCATCGACAGAGGAGGTGGCGGAAACGAGCCAGACTGCCGCTGCGGAACATTCAGGAGGTCGGCGGGCGGGACAGCGTCAGATACTTCAGCGGCAGGAGGGGTGCCGGAAGAGGGAACCTCACCCACGAAAGGGACTGTTCTCTCGTCCGTGTGTTCTTCGAAGCTGCCAAAACCGTCGGACCCACTCGTGGTGGGGGGCAGTGAGGGGGACCCAGCGGGGAGCTCTCCGGTGTACACCGCGGTCTCGTCATCCTCAATCCAATCGGCCGCAGGGAACCCAGTAGAACTGGCAGCGTTCAACTCTTCGGGACTCACCCCAGCAGCACCCTGTCCCAGCGTGGTCTGATCTACGATGTCGGCACTGTCCTCAAGGTTCTGGTTAACGATGGTCCTGTCTGAGCCATCTTCGTCGTAGGCATCGGCAACCGGAACCGCTGCCTGCTCTGCAAGTCCAGGATTGGAGAGTTGCACCTCAAGGAGGTCCTTCCGAACGGCCGAGGTGACATCGGCCGTCGAAGCATGCGTGCTATGCACCGGCGGCGGCGTAGCGGGTGGCGACGGCACAGGTGGCACAGGTGGTACGTCTGCGCTGGGGAAGTCTGTGGGCGGAAGAGTCGATTCCGCAGCGTAGGAACCACTCGACAGTTCCCCAGATTCCCCAGTCGACTGGACCTCCAGATTACTCAGCGTCGCTCGGCTCGGCGCCCGCCCGAGGATGCCCATCAGGCGCCCTACATAGGACCGGATGCGATGCCAACTCAGGTTCACGCCGAGACGATCGGCGACGAACTGCAAGTCATTGCGAACCATGTCGGGGTCTGAGTAGCGGCCATCCTTATCGTGGCAGAGCATGCGCGCCACCACCATGCGCAAGCCAGGCTTCACGCCAAGCCGCTCCAGGTCTTCTGAAGTGATGTGTTGATCCCGAACCTGCTGAATCGCCTTGAGGTAATTGTCGGCCGAGACCAGTGGGCGACCGCACAGCATCTCGAAGAACACCACTCCGAGCGAATAGATGTCAGAGGCTGGGGTCAGGTGCTCTTCCCCAAAGGCCTGCTCAGGCGACATGTAGTTGGCAGTACCCTGAACCATCCCCCCGGTGACCGAGCCGTCCCCGACGTGCGCGATCCCAAAGTCGGTGAGTTTGACCACGCCACGACGGGACAGCATCACGTTGCTCGGCTTAATGTCCCGGTGAATGAGAGGAGTCGGATTGTCGTCGGAATCCACCGCCGAATGCGCGTAGCTCAACGCTTCGAGCATGCTAAGCGCCACGTGAAAGAAGAACGGCAAGGGCACCTTCGTCTTTCTCTGACGATGCACCTTGATCGCAGCCGCCAGATCGATTCCATCGACGTATTCCATAACGACGAAGTACTCATCCCCGATTCTTCGCAGGTCGAAGACTCGGACGATGTTGGCGTGCTCGAGTTGACCCAGGAGCCTCGCTTCTCGCACCAATTGGCGGATGAAATACGAATCCATGGCAAGACCCTGATGCAACCGCTTGAGGGCCACCCGTGTCCGAAAACCATCATCTCCCTGGCGCTCAGCGAGGAAGACATCTGCCATGCCCCCCTCTCCGATCTTGGAGAGGAGCCGAAACTCACCCTTGGCCCCGAGGTCCTCATCTGACATAGCTCTTGACTACCAACCTTCGTGAAACCGGCCTACGGCTGGCTATTCGCCTTGCCGGGGACCTGTTCCGGCGCCCGTGCTGGTCTCGCCTACGGACGTGTCGACCATATTGCCGACATCTTCGATCTCGATAGCATCTGGGTAGAGGGTTACCTCTACCTGAAGGGTGCCTTTCTCATAGACAACGCGCTCCCGCCAGAGGTGATAGCCAGGCTTGTATACCGTGACCTCGTAGAGGTGGCGTGTCGGCAACCCCAGGTCCACACCCTCGGGCCCGCTGAGATGATCAACGACCCAGCGCCCGCCCTCGGTGGTGACGGCGAGTCCTCGCCCCTCGGCCAGTGCCGAATCAAGCTCCTTGTCGGAAGGATTCCCACTTCGGTCCACTACAGACTCGGCGATCACAGAGATCTTGGCGAAGGAAACGGCTCTGCCCTCAGGGTCGAGGACCAGGCCGCTCAGAACATCAGGCTGCTTGCCGCGAACACCAGAAGTGGTGGCGCACGCACTGAACAGTAGGAGGAGCCCCACGATGAATGCTCCGTCACGCAAAGACTGCAGGAGACAACGTGACATCAGAGAAGGTCCCTCCGAGGGAAGCCAATCAGGTTCAGCAGGGCGCCCTACTCTCTAGCGTGTCGGTTGGGGCGCCGTGCCGTTGTCACCGTCAGTTGGGTCGAGCTCGGGAAGGTCCACCGGCACGTAGTCCAGGCAGCCTATCGACTCGCTCAGAGCGGTGAGGTCATCACGACAGCCCACCTTCACCACACGGATGTTCTCAGGCCCCCCAAATCGCATTGCATTCCGGTAGCGGGCATTACATCGGTCCTCGTACTCTGCGATGGGGCCATCTCCGTAGGGTGTCCCAGCGACTATCTCGAGTTCATCATCATTGAAATCTTGCAAGCCGTCGTATCCAAAGTCGGGCCAGACGGCCCCCCAATACTCCAGACAGCCATCAATGTACCGCCCATTCTCGGAGCAAAGAACCTCGCAGGTTTGGGCACAGCCGGCACCAGCCAGGCCAAACAACACTGCGAGGAGGCTCAGTAAACACCATCTATCAGCCATCGGACACCCTTCTCCAGACTTTCCTTCTATTACCACGTTTGCTCCAACACAGTAAGCACCCATGGGCTGACCGCAGGCCATCTAGGCGTGCTGGTTGCTGGATATAGTGCCACCGCCAAGGACCTCCCCGCCGCCGACACCTCCATACAGCACCAACGACTGACCGGGAGCTACCGCAGACACTGCTGCAGAGAGCTTCACCTCGAAGCAGTCACCTGAATCCACACAGTGCTCAACGGGGGCGCCAGGGCTTCGGTACCGCACCCTGGCCCAGAGTTGCTCGCCCTGTTCTGGCTGACGCAGCCAGTTCCAGGACCTGGCAACCACTCTTTCGCGATTCAGTTCAGCAGCAGTGCCCACCACGACCAGGCGTCGAGCCGCATCCAGACGAGTCACATACAGGGGCTTGGCGGCAGCCACACCGACCCCTCGCCTCTGGCCGATGGTGTAGCCATGCACGCCATCGTGGCGACCCACCACACTGCCCTGAGAGTCGATGATGTCGCCAGCTTCACCAGCTCCTCCACAAGAGCGAACGAAATCAGCGGTACGCCCGCCAGGGATGAAGCAGACATCCTGAGAGTCCGGCTTGTTGCTGGTTCGCACCCCAAGCCGTCTGGCTTCCTCTCGAACATTCTCTTTACTCATCGCGCCGAGCGGAAAACTCAATCTAGAGAGCACCTCTGCCCGTATTCCCCACAAGAAGTAGCTCTGGTCCTTTCCACGATCAACCCCAGCGAGTAGGCGAAGGTGACCCGCCCGGTCCGAGATGATGCGTGCGTAGTGCCCGGTCACCAGCCAACGGGCCTCCAGTTCACCTGCCATATTGAGCATCTGGTCGAACTTCAAGAACGTATTGCAGCCGACACAGGGGTTTGGGGTCTCGCCGCGCTGATAGGAGTCGACAAACGGCTGCACAACCAGTTCGTGAAA
>CAZEIY010000463.1:0-3669 GCA_964512375.1 uncultured Rickettsiales bacterium
GTGAGCAGCGAGGCAACCAGCGCACTGGAGCAGAGCACCGCAAGGCTCAGCCAGGGTGTGAGGACACGTACAGCAGCGAGGAAGTCAGTCGGAAGAGGAATGAGCAGGCTCTGCCTCTGACGCAAGGCCAGCTCCAGGCAGGACAGGGCAACCACGAGCGCTGCCGCGAGCACGCTCGCGAGGGTCCAGCGGCGAGCTATTTGGCCCCCCCACCTTTGCCGGCACGCTCAGCGATGGCGCCGAAGTGCACGCCCACGTTGATGCCGAGCAGGTCGGCAGAGCCGCCATACTCGCCCGCATCTACGGGGTTGGTCGGCACGCCCTGCAGGACCAGAGTGTGCCCCTTGCTCTCTTCGGTGCTCACCGTGCGAGTCATATAGAAAATATGGGCGTAGCTCAGGTGCACATCGACCAGTGAAGAGCTCTCCTTTCCCGCTCCCAGGCTGAGACTCAGCCCCGCACTCGCCATGTGCTTGTGCCCATCGAGCATCGTCAGGCTCTGGGTAGCGGCTGGAATCGCCGGGCTCTCGTACAGGTATCCAAAACGAATCCCAAGCAGCGGAATCGGCCTCAGCTCACCACCGAACCGAATGCTGACCGCGTTACCGAAGTCAGCGGGAAGGGTGACCGTACCGTCGCCTTCAGCGCCGCGGTAGAGCGCTAGCGTTGCGCAGTCCAGGCCCCGTATCTCCAGCACGGCGCAGATACCCCGGTCATCAAGGTGCTGATCCAACGGCACACCAGGGATCTCGTCGCCCAGGTTATCGTACTGCAGAGGCATGTCCACGCCGCTCGCAATCACATCGCCCGATCCCTGCCAGAACTCAATCTGCGCGCCGATCTCAAAGTTCAGCACCCCCAGGATCGGCTCGAAGCCCACTCCAAAGCGCAGCTGGCCCGGTAGACCTGTGTTGACCTCAACCTCTGAATCGGCACCGCTGACGTGGATCGGCTCGGTACCAGACAACAGGCCGGCGGGACCCGCAAAGTACTGCTCTCCAAGGACTCCATCGAGACTCGCCGAGCCGCGCCCCTCGAATTGATACGGAGGTGAGAAGCCGATCCCCACCCGGAGCCAGGGCGTGGGCATCAGCAAGACGCCAAGATTGAAGTGTGGCCGCACACGCATCGCTGTGAACGCCGTGGTGATATCCCACTGTGGGTCCTCTGCGTTGTAGCTGTCCCCCGCAGCGAGGAAGTCAGCTGAGGCGGTGAAGCTCTGGCTCAACTTCATCACAATCAGCTGGAAGCTGGCCCCGACTGCGAGGAAAGGAAGGGGCTTCCAGGATGCCGCCAGGCTGAAGTTGCCCTGAATCAACTCCTGCTCAACCAGGCGATAGCGTCCTGCCCCCGTGGGTGAGAAGCGCTGAGTCGGTGCGAGGGGCGCATAGAGCCCAAAGGCCAACGTCAGATCGGGCTTGTCGAATCCATAAGCGAAACCCACCTCGGGGATCGGACGGAAGTTGGGGATATTCTCGATGCCGGGAAAGGGCTGGTCGAGAGAACCTTCGATGATTGTGCCGCCGTCATCGAGGTTGTAGATGCCGCCGCCATCCTCACCGCCGTCACCACCGGGTCGCTGCTGCCAGCGCTCATGACGCATCAGCAAGAGACCACCCTCGATGTGGAATCCATCGAGCTGATGCAGCCCCGCCGGGTTGTAGTAGAGCCCGCTGACCAGATCGTCAGCGCGAGTCACCATGGCTCCACCCCGGCCCAGGCCGACAATGCCAGTGTCCGGCGTGAACAGGCCAGCAGCCTGGCTGGGTGCAGCAAGGGCAAGGCTCAAGAAGGCTGCAAGGAGGACCGAACGAAGGGGGCACTGGAGACGCATCGGCGCAGTCTAGCAGTGGGGCTAGACCCACCCATGACGCCAACACGAGGTTCTGTCGTAGACTCCGGGACCCTGGAGGATGCGATGAGCAGACAACATTGGAGCCCAGCCCTGGTAGCCATAGCAGCGCTGTGGCTCGTACCGACTCTCGGACAGGCCGAAGAAGACGCTGACACCGCGTCTGAGGTGGAGGATGCCGGCGAGCCCTCAGTCGAGACAAGCGATAAAGCTCCGCCCCCTGCTGGTCCCAGCTTCCTCGACGCAAGCCTTCGAGCCAAGCTGACGGCAGCGCTTCGCCGCAGTGGAATAACTCTCGAGGATCTCCACTTCAGTCGTGACTATGTCAACTATGGCCTGCCCGAGCCCCGCGACCACTGGCGACTCCCAGCGAGCCGGCAAGCTCTCGACGAGCCCATGCTGCTGCCGGACCTGGCCGCGCGCTGGTCGCTCAGCCTGTCCGAAGACCTGGGAGGCGGACGCATGCCCGGGTGGGGTGGCTTCCACGAGCTGGCTCTCAGCCAACTGGCGCCGACACAGGACTCGACGAGGGCGGACGGGAGCACGCTAGAGCAAGTCAGCAGCCAGGGAGCAGGTTGTGAATCCGACACGGATAGCGCAGATCCCGCCGGGATCATCGCTCAGAGCCTGGCCAGCGAGGAGCAGGCAGGACGCAAGTGGTCGCGCCGTGAAGCGCGCAGCCTGAACGACCGCATGGACGATGATCTGGACGCGCTGCTCGGCACGCTGCTTACCCGGGCGCGAACAGCTCACTGCCAGGTCAGCGCCGCGCTCGCCCCCCTCTCCCTAGAGCAACGCCACGAGATTGTCTCGATCCTCGATGCCACCTTGTGGGGTGACCCCACCGCGACGGCGACCGAAGACGAGGAAGAGCGACGCTTCACCCTGCTCACCTCAGCCTGGGATGCCATAGATCGACAGGCTCTGCTGGAGGCTGGCGCGTCATGGAACGAAGCGATCCTTACAGCGAGCGTAGACCTCAGCGCGCTACCCGCGAGCGCCTGGCCAACCTCCCCCATCATCCTGCCGACCGATCTTGGTGAGGTCTGGGTCGGCTCGACCGACAACAACTCAGGTAGCGGCGATCCAGTACTGCTCGTCGATCCGGGCGGCGACGACCACTGGCGCATCGCGAGTTCTCGAGAGGCCCTGCCCAGCGACGGTCTGAAGCCGGTACGCGGCTGGATTGATCTCGGTGGCAACGACGCCTGGCAGGGCGGACACGGTGGCGCTGGTGGAGCCCTGTTCTCAATAGCCGCTGGCATCGATCTCGACGGCAACGACAGCTATCGAAGCGATCGCCTCAGCCAGGGAGCCGCCGCCTTTGGCTACGCAGCCTGGCTCGATCAACGGGGCGCTGACCGCTACATGGGCACGGTCGCTGTGCAGGGCTTTGCTGCCTTTGGGGCGGCCATTCTGCGCGACGCAGGCGATGACGGAGACGTCTACGAAGCGGGCTTCCTGGCGCAGGCGGCCAGCCACACCGAGGGTTTTGCGGTACTGCACGATGGCGGCGGCTCGGACCGCTACCTGCTCGGCGGCACCTTCGAAGACAACCCCAGTCGCCTGCCCGGCCACTACAGTTCCTGTGGCCAGGGATTCTCGATTGGCATGAGGCCATACGCCGGCGGCGGCGTCGCCTGGCTGCTCGACGAGAGCGGTCACGACCAGTACATCGGCGGCCTGTGGGTACAGGGCTCTTCCTACTGGCACAGCCTCGCGGCGCTCGTCGATCGGAGCGGCAACGACCTGTACACCGCGACCCAGTACTCCCAGGGCTCGGGCATTCACCTCAGCAGCGCCGGCCTGTTCGACGG
>CAZEIY010000464.1:0-3096 GCA_964512375.1 uncultured Rickettsiales bacterium
TTGACTGTCCCGAGGCGGAAACCTGTCGGGTGTACCTTTTGACCCACGCTCAATTCCTCCAGTTTTCAAGAGCCGCAAGGGCTCTTGCTGAATGTTCCTACACCGCTCAACGAGCGGCGAGCTCCACTGTGATGTGGCTGGTTCGTTTACGGATACGGGTGGCACGTCCCTGCGCTCGCGGCCGAAAGCGGCGAATCGTGGGACCACCATCCACAAAGATGGTCTTAACGTAGAGCGAGTCCACGTCGAGAGCAGAATCAGACTCCTCGGCGTTCGCAACCGCAGATCGAATCAGCTTGCCGATGATCGGCGCCGACCGCTTACGGGTGAAGTCGAGAGTGCGAAGGGCCCAATCCACGTTCTGGCCTCGGACCAGGTCAGCGACCAGGCGAGCCTTTCGCGGCGAGATGCGCATGAAGCGAAGCTTCGCGGACGATACGGTGTCGATGTCGGACATCTTCATCTCTCCTAGCGAACCTTGGACTTACGATCGCCTGCGTGACCGAAGAAGGTCCGGGTAGCAGCGAACTCGCCGAGCTTGTGGCCAACCATCTGATCCGTGACATAGACCGGAATGAACTTCTTGCCATTGTGAACGGCGAAGGTCAGCCCGATGAAGTCAGGGATTATGGTGGACCGACGCGACCAGGTCTTGATGACCTTGTTGCTCTTGGCAGCCTTCGCAACGACGGCCTTCTCGAGCAGATGGCCGTCAACGAACGGGCCCTTTTTGAGGGAACGAGCCATGCCGACCTCCTTACTTCCTGCGCTTCAAGATGAAGCGGCTACTTCTCTTGTTGGTTCGAGTTCGGGCACCCTTGGTGGGCTTGCCCCACGGAGTGACCGGGTGACGACCACCAGCGGTACGGCCTTCGCCGCCGCCATGTGGGTGATCGACCGGGTTCATTGCGACGCCGCGCACCTTGGGTCGACGACCGAGCCAGCGGACACGGCCCGCTTTGCCCATCTTCAGATTCTCGTGCTCGGTGTTGCCAACCTGACCCACCGTGGCACTGCACTGGTTAAAGACCTGGCGGAGTTCACCCGAAGGCAGACGGAGCAGGCAGTACTTGCCTTCCTTCGCCATCACCTGCGCATAGGTTCCAGCCGAACGGACCATCTGGCCCCCAGCGCCAACCTTGAGCTCAACGTTATAGACCCAGGTACCGAGAGGAATGTTGATCAGTGGCATCGCGTTGCCAACCTTGATGTCCGACCCCGGACCCGTCTCGACCGTGTCACCCACCTCAAGTCCCAGCGGCGCGATAATGTAGCGCTTCTCGCCATCTACATAGTGGAGAAGGGCAATCCGCGCGCTGCGGTTAGGGTCGTACTCCACGGCAGCGACCTTCGCGGGGATCCCGACCTTGTCGCGCTTGAAGTCGATCATGCGGTATCGGCGCTTGTGACCACCACCACGGCGACGCATCGTAATGCGGCCACGATTATTGCGGCCACCACTACGGTTCCACTTACCCAGCAGGCTCTTCTCAGGCTTCTCACTGGTCACACCAGCGAAGTCTGATCCCGACATGCCCCGGCGACCGGGTGATGTTGGCTTGAATTTCTTGACGCCCATTGTCGTGTCCTCGCCTAGATGCTCGTGTAGAAGTCGAGGGACTCACCCTCGGCCACTGTCACAAGAGCCTTCTTCCAGTTGCTGCGCTTGCCGAAATAGCGACCAAATCGCTTGTTCTTGCCACGCACGACCTGCGTACAGACCTTGGTGACCTGAACTCCAAAGAGCTCTTGGATGGTCTGCTTGATCTCGATCTTCGAAACGTTTGTACCTACCTCAAAGGCGTAGGTGTTCTGCGCTTCTTGCAGCATGCTCGCCTTCTCGGTGAGGAGCGGGCGAATGATGATGTTGTCTACGCGCTTCATCCTTCGAACCTCTCGCGGAGCTTGTCCACCGTGGCGGTGGTCAAGCACAGGTGGGTGTGACGCAGTACATCCTCAACATTCAGGCCCTGCTCAGTGAGGACCTTGATGTAGGGGATATTGCGAGCCGAGCGGCTGAAGTTCTCATCATTCTCGGGCAGCACAAAGAGCGCCGAATTGATGGAGAGCTTCGCTAGCAGCGCAGCGACCGGCTTCGTCTTCATACTGTCGAGCTCAAGGCTATCGAACACCACAACATGAGAGGCCTGTCCTCTACGACTGAGCGCGCCCTTGAGGGCTGCTGCACGCACCTTCTTATTGAGCTTGAAGGCATACGAGCGGACCTGAGGACCGTGCGCCACGCCGCCGCCGCGCATCTGAGGTGCACGACTGCCACCGTGTCGCGCGCGACCAGTGCCCTTCTGCTTGTACATCTTCTTACCACCACCACGAACCTGCGAACGGGTCTTTACGGAGGAATTTCCACCGCGCCGATTCGCTTGGCTGTAGCGCACCACCTCGTGAAGGAGGTGGTCGTACTTGTCATTAGCAAAGATATCGTCTGGGAGCTCCAGCTCCGAGACTTCCTTGCCACTGATATTGAGTACCTTGACCTTGGCCATGACTCTTCTCTCGTCGTCGTCACCGCCCCGTCCCTGCCATGCAGAGCCGAAGCACCGGTAACTAGTTCAACTTGATTTCAACGTCCACACCGGCAGACAGATCGAGCTTCATCAGCGCGTCAATTGTCTGCTGGTTTGGCTGGAGGATATCGAGAAGACGCTTGTGCGTACGGATCTCGAACTGCTCCCGACTCTTCTTATCCACGTGCGGCGAACGCAACACGCAATACTTGTTAATCGTCGTCGGCAACGGAATGGGCCCACGCACGGAAGCACCGGTGCGGTCCACCGTACCCACAATCTCCTTGGCACTCTTGTCCAGGAGCTTGTGGTCGTACGCCTTGAGACGAATTCTGATGGTCTGTTCAGCCATGCTGTTGTTCGCTCCTACTCGTGAATCTTGGCAACGACGCCAGCGCCAATGGTGCGGCCACCCTCGCGAATAGCGAAGCGAAGACCCTCCTCCATGGCGATGGGCGTAATCAGCTCAACCTTCATCTCGATGTCGTCACCAGGCATCACCATCTCGACGCCAGAAGGCAGCTCGATGGAACCGGTCACGTCCGTCGTGCGGAAGTAAAACTGAGGACGA
>CAZEIY010000464.1:3106-3668 GCA_964512375.1 uncultured Rickettsiales bacterium
CCGCCCTCTTCCTTGGTCAGGCAGTACACCTTGGCGTCAAACTTCGTGTGCGGATGGGTGGTACCCGGCTTTGCCAGGACCTGACCGCGCTCGATGTCCGTGCGCTTGATGCCGCGAAGAAGAGCGCCGACGTTGTCGCCTGCTTGACCCTGGTCGAGCAGCTTGCGGAACATCTCGACGCCCGTGCAGGTCGTCTTGCTCGACTCCCGGATACCCACGATCTCAACCTCGTCACCCACGTGAAGGATGCCGCGCTCGATACGACCCGTAGCAACCGTGCCACGACCAGAGATCGTGAACACGTCCTCGACCGGCATCAGGAACGGCTGGTCAAGATCACGCTCGGGCTGAGGGATGTGCTCGTCGCACGCCTTCATCAGCGCGATGATCGGCAGCGTCGCCTCGTCGTCATCAGCGCCAGTGCCCTTCTCGAGAGCAATCAGGGCGCTACCACGAACGATCGGGGTGTCATCGCCGGGGAACTCATACTTGTCCAGGAGCTCGCGAATCTCCATCTCGACGAGCTCCTTGAGCTCTTCGTCGTCGATCTGGTCCGTCTTGT
>CAZEIY010000465.1:0-3663 GCA_964512375.1 uncultured Rickettsiales bacterium
CGCAGTCATCATCGACGTAGTTGCACAGCAACTCAGGCGCGCCGGGGTAGACGGTGGCGTTGCCATCGTCGCAGTCATCACCGCCAAAGTACTCGGCGAGAGCCCCATCGCCGTCCTCGTCTCCATCGGTGACCACACATACCGAACTCTGTACCTGGTCACCTGCCACCTGTTGCTGGGTGATCGAAAAGCTGCCCGAGATGTGCACACCGGTACCGTCGTCTACCGAGAGGGAGGCCTCCACCGTGCGGGTGATAGGTTGACCCGAGAAGTTGCCGCCGAGGCTCCCCGTATCCAGGCTGTCCAGCCTCAGGTAGCCCGAGCTAGCCAGGTAGCTCTGCCGGTACGGGCTGGGAACAGCTACGCCACAGTCTTGGAGTCGGTAGGAGATCTCGCTATTTGATCCGTACGCGTCGTAGTAACCAGGCCCGCAGACAGCGGTCTGGCTCACGCTCAACCCGCAGAAGAGGTCGTTGGTGCTATCACCGGCACTGTCGTCGTCGTCACCGGCACTGTCGTCGTCGTCACCGGTACTGTCGTCGTCACCGGCAATTGGGGGGACCCAGTCGAATTCTAGGCTGAGTGAGACGAACTGCGGTGGATCGAGCGCAAGGTAGTCGAAGATACCGTCGAGGTCCCAGGTCGCTCCACACCCATCCAGCGTAATGCTGGCACCGTCAGGAAAGTCCACAGTGAAGCTCCCGGAACATTCGGCTCCCGACACATCCGCAACCCCATCGCAGTCCTGATCGACGGCATCTCCCCAGAACTCCTCGGCACCGGGGTAGACGGTCGGCTCGAGATCGTCACAATCGCCGGCACAGACGGGAAAGTGGTCTCCATCTTGGTCGAGGTTGTCATCGGATGCATTGCTGTCATCGCAGTCACCGCAAGCAGGCGTCCCGTCCTGATCCTCATCTACCTCGTCTGCGGCCTGCACCCCATCGCAGTCGTTGTCGAGCAGATCGCAGACCTCTTCCTGCTCTGGATTGAGGAACGCGTTGTCATCGTCACAGTCGCCGGAGCAGGTAGTGAACTCATCGGCATCAGTGTCCGCCGAGCTAAGGGCAGGATCGTTATCATCGCAGTCGCCTGAGCAGGTGCTGTAGCCGTCCTGATCGGCATCCGCCGAGTTCAGGGCCGGATCGGTGTCGTCGCAGTCGGTGCCCTGAGAGGCGAGTGAAGCGTCTCCGTCGCCATCCGAGTCAACGCCATCCAGTCCGTCGCAGTTGGAGTCCAATGAGATCTCATCGACCTGGTCAGGGGCGGTGGGATGTACCAGTGGATTCTCGTCATCGCAGTCTCGCATCAAGGGATCAAGCGCGTTGCTGGCCCAACCATCGCGGTCACTATCTACGCCGTTGTGACCATCGCAGTTGGAATCGACACCTCCGCTCTCTTCTTCGGGGTCCGTGGCGCCAGGGAATATCTCGGGGTCCGCCGGCGCACAGTCATCTTCATCGAGGCTACCGTCCCCGTCGAAGTCGTTGAGGATCTCGCCCACCGTATCGCCACAGCCAGACACAAGCAGACCAACAAACAGAAACAAACAATAAGAATGGCAGAGTTGCAAGACTTCCCCCTGAATCCCAGACTAGCGCAGAGAGCACTGAGAAAGAATAGCCCGTGCCGTGGTGGGCTACCTTCCCAGTCCGCTAGGTCACAGCGGCCACAAGATCCTGCAAGCTCTGCTGCCCGCCGCGAAACACTCCAAAGCCATCACCGACCACCACCGCATCGATGGAACCGATGGCTACCAGGCGGCGCAACGAGTCCACCGCCGCTCGCTTGTCCTTGAGCTTGGGATCAGGAAGCAGGCGCAACGTGCCGGCCTCGTGGCAGCGCACGAGATCCCCGGTGATCAGGGTGCTGTCCTCTAGGAGTAGAGCCAACTCCCCTTCCGTCTTGCTGCCATCCATCGCGAGTACGCGAAGGCCCGGTAGTGGCTCATCGCCATCATCCAGCCAGCGCGTGCACGACACAGGAAAACTCTCACGCTCTGCGGAAGGGCCCATAACCTGGGCACCACAGCTTGCTGCGAGTTGCTGAGAATCACGTGCGTGATCCGAGTTGGTGATGATAATCACAGCGGCCCCACCGAGTTCATCCAGGTGGGCCATATCGTGCTCGCTGAGCGGCAGCGGATCGATCAGTACATTCCCCTGTTCACGCACCCAGAGGATGCTGTTGAAGTCGATGTTTCGCGCTTCGTCAAAGGACGACCACATGAACAGGTCAGGGCGGTGGAGTTGCTTCATCAAGTGCTCCGTGGAGGCAAGTTGAACTCGGGAGGCTACGTTGACTCTGCGAAGGAGTCGACAGGGACTCGAGTTCATGGGCAGGATGGGCGCGGTGAGCGAACACAAAACCCGAGCATGGCTTCTTCCCCTCCTGGGCCTTGGACTTCTTTCGGTGAGTACGGCCGCGGTCCTGGTGCGGCTCGCTGGCCGTGCCATACCAGGGGAGGCCGGCCTGGACGGCCTCAGTGTCGACGACAGTCTGGCCATCGCGTTCTGGCGCATCTCGCTGGCCAGCATCCTACTCGTGCCCTGCTGGCTAAGCAGCGAACGACGAGATGCGGTCCTTACCCTTCCCAGGGCTCAGAAGATCCGGCTTCTCGTCGGGGGCCTCTTGCTCGGCCTGCACTTCGCTCTGTGGCTCTCCAGCCTCGCCTACACGACCGTAGCCAGCTCCGTCCTGCTGGTCACCACCACGCCGATCTGGGTAGGGCTACTCAGCCCCTGGATAGTCGGTGAGAGCCCCTCTCGACGCACCTGGGCCGGCATTGCCATCGCCCTGCTCGGCGCAATTGTGGTGGCGCTACAGCCATCATCGAGCGCGGCAGGGAGCCACGCTCTACTGGGCAACGCGCTGGCTCTGGGAGGCGCGCTAACGGCAAGCGGCTACCTGATGCTCGGTCGGAGACTGCGTGCATCCCTGGACTTTCTCGCCTACACAGCAGCGACATTGGCCGGCGCCTGGCTCGTACTTGCCGTCACGGTGCTCGCCATGGGCATCACCGCCTGGGGTTACTCCGCCGCAGCCTGGGGGCTGCTCGTCTTATTGGCCCTTGTGCCCCAGTTGCTGGGGCATGGCTCCCTCACCTTCGTACTGCGCTGGATTGGCGCCGAGGTGGTAGCAGTCGTGCTGCTGGGCGAGCCCATCGGTGCTGCCGTGCTGGCCTGGCTGGTGCTTGGAGAGCTGCCCGAGCGCAGCGTCCTGCTGGGTGGACCGCTGCTACTGGTGGGGCTGGCCATCGTGCTGAGCGGCGGCATCAACCGACGCTTGTCCGACTCGGGCGGCGAGGCCTGAGGGACGCAGACGCCTTAGAGCAGCTCGAGCAGGTTCGACGGTGGACGACCCACAGTCGCCCGGTCTCCCAGCACCCCGATGGGTCTCTCAAGCAGCGTCGGGTGCTCGGCCATGAGCGGGATGAGCACGTCATCGCTCTCGGTGCCCGTCAGTCCCAATTCCTTGTAGGCCTTATCGCGCTTACGCACGAGCGAGCTGGCGGACCGGCCAAGCTTGCCGAGTACATCCCGCAGTTCCGCCTCGCTCAGCGGCTCTTTGGTGTACTCGCGGTACGCAAACTCGACACCTTCAGCATTGAGCAAGGCGACCGCCTTGCCGCACGTGCTTCAAGTCTTCTTGCAGATCAGGGTC
>CAZEIY010000466.1:0-3648 GCA_964512375.1 uncultured Rickettsiales bacterium
CCATGGAGGGGGGCCAGAAACTGTCCCGACCTGAGTCAGCCGGATAAGCACGATCGGACCTATACGCCGCTCCTTGTCCTGCCGCGGCAGCGGAACCACGTTGGCAAAGGCGTAGCCGTGGTTGCTGAACCGATCCACCAGTCGCTGCACGTCCTCACCGAGTTGCATGCGGTTGTAGATCTCGCCCGGCTTGGTGCGAAAGAGCTCGAGGATGTCCTCCTTGCCGAGGTCCTCCTCCGGCATCAGGTCACCCTTTACGTCCACTGTGCCGATTCGGTATTTCTCGCCCTCATCGATGTGGATTGTGATGAAAACCCACCTCTTGTCAGGAGACAGGAAGACTTCGGGTGCGGAGACCTTGGCATCCACAAAGCCAAACGCTGAGTACAGATAGGAGATGATCTCCCGGTCCGTTTCAACGGTCTCCTTGCGATACGTTCCGCCGGGTCCGAGGCCGGGGAAGATGCCGGCGGTCTTGGTCTGCAGACGAGCCTTGATGTAGCTGTCTTTGAGATTCTCATTACCTACAAGGGTCACGCGCTTGACCAGCACCTTGCGGTTCTCGCGGATGGCGAACTCCACCTTCACCTCATTGCCGGCGATCTCCGTAAGATTTGTGTCGACTTCCGCGAGGAAGAAGCCCTTCTCGAGATAGAGCTCTTCAATGCGGCGCGACGTCGCGCGCACCTTGCTCTCATCAAGGATCGAGAATGCCTTGATGTTCATCACTTCGCGGATGTCCTCGGCAGTAATCTTCTTGTTTCCCTTGAAGCTCACATCCCGAATCGATGGCTTCTCACGGACTCGAATCAATAGAATGACGCCGTCACCGTCGGGCTCCGCTTCAATGGAGATGTGCTTGAAATACCGAAGACGGTAGATGTCCCGAATAGCCTGGCTCACTTCGCTGGCACGAAAGCGCTCCCCAGACCGCAACCGGGTTATGTCGAGGATGGCTTCCGTCTCGACCTTAAGGTTTCCCTCGACCTGCAAGCCAGTGATCTGGGTGCCTTCCTCGACGGCATGGGCGCCTGCAGGAAGTAGCAGAACGGCCAGCAGAGCTACTGTGAAGAGGTAATTGCGCATCGTTCTTACACGCCGCCCCGCACCGCTTGGACCCGCCCACCATCGATGCTCAGGCAGCGAGGGAGACGCCCTGCGAGATCCATGTTGTGGGTGGCCACCACGAGCGTAGTGCCGCGCTCATCGTTCATCTCGAGGAGAAGGTCGAGCACCTGGGCTCCGGTGACCGGGTCCAGGTTGCCCGTAGGCTCATCGGCCAATAACAGCTTCGGCTCCATGACCAGAGCACGAGCCAGCGCGACTCGTTGCTGCTCACCACCACTGAGTTCGCCAGGAGCATGCGAGAACCGATCCGCCAATCCCACTCGCTCAAGGAGAGCGGCTGCCCGCTCGCGCGCCTCTGCCATCGGCGATCCGGCGATGATTGCGGGCATCATTACGTTCTCCTGGGCGGTGAACTCGGGGAGCAGGTGATGGAACTGGAAAACAAAACCCACCTGACGGTTGCGAAAGTCCTCTATCACATCCTCACGGCTGGCGAGAAGTGCAACGCCGTTGTAGCGGATTTCTCCGCTGGTGGGTCGATCAAGTAGGCCAAGAAGATGTAGCAGGGTGCTCTTTCCTGCGCCAGACGAGCCGACCACGGCCACCATCTGCCCCGCCTCTACTGAGAATTCCGCCTTCTCGAAGACGCGAATTTGGCGTCCGTCGAGCTTGTAGTCCCGGCACAGTTCGCTGATCTCGAGCCTAAGTCCCTCAGCCATCACGGAGCCCCTCCACCGGATCAATAGAGCTCCCTTCCCAGGAGGGAAGCAGCGTGGCGAGGAATGAGATAGAGATGGAGACAATAGCGACGGCCGCGCAGAGCGGAAGGGATATCTCGACGGGCAGCGTGTCTACGTAATACACGTCGCTCTCAAGCTTGATGAACTGCCAGCGCGCCAGGGCCATGCAGGTCAGTAGACCCAGGACCATGCCCAGGACCGTGCCAATAAATCCCACCAGCAGGCCATCGACCATGAACAGTCTCATGACGTGAAGGCGCCCTGCTCCCATGGCCTTCATGATGGCGATCTCGCGACGCTTCTCGATGACGAGCATGATGAGGGTGGAGATTATGTTCATGGCAGCGACCGCAATGATGAAGGTCAAGATCACACCCATGACCACCTTCTCAAGCTTCAGCGCTGCGAACAGGGGCTCGTTCATCTTCTTCCAGTCGCGAGTCCAGAAGGGATAGTCGAGCCTGGCGGAGATGTCGCGAGCAATTGCCGGTGCCTGGTAGATGTCTTCAACACGAACCTCAAGGCCGGTCGCAGCGCCCTTCGTGCCCATGAACCGGTCAGCGCCGGCAAGGGTCGCATAGGAAAACTTCGTGTCGTACTCGTACATGCCCGAGTGGAAGATACCCATCACCCGAAAGGGGACAACCCGCGCGGCCATCCCTCCAAGGGGCCCAGGCTCGCTCTGGGGGCTCACCGCTTGCACCGTGTCGCCTACAGCCACCCGCAAGGTAGCTGCCATCTCCTTGCCAATGACAAGACCAGGGATCTGCGGAGGTGGCGGGGTCTCCTCCCCTTCCCGTCCCTCATCCTGCTGAGCAACGGGGCGCTCATCCATGCTGCGCAACAACTGTGTCGCCTGACCACGATCGTCAATCGACCCGTCCGGCCCCATGGTGATGTTGTCGACCAGATCAGTCACCTCGCCCACCGTCTCGGGGTCCACTGCCTTGAAGATTGCCCCAATGACCGTGTGCTGCGAGCGCAGCATGTACTCCGAGTAGACGAAAGGTGTCACTCCCTGTACGCCTTCGGACTGCCGTACTTTCGCCATCACCTGGGGCCAGTTTTCGATGGTGTTCTCGTACGAGAGCACTACGACGTGAGAGTTGGCACCGAGGATCTTGTCCTGTAGGTCCTGCTCGAAGCCAGCCATGACGCTGAGCACGACAACAAGCGCCCAGACTCCGAGAGTGACCCCGGCAATAGTGAGGCCCGTTACGAGCGAGACTCCGGCGCTGGCCTTGCGGCCCCTCATGTAACGGAGCGCGACGAAGGTCTCAAAGCGACCTCCACGTCGGACCGCACCGGTCCCACCCAACAGACGGTCTGCAAGCGGCACGACCGCGAGCCGATAGACAAGGTTATTGATGCCCCACCAGACAGCGAAAACGGGCAGCCACAGGGGCGTGAGCAGAAGCACGACTGGACCCAGGAGCAGCGGCATAGGGCCGCGTCCGAGAAGTGACTGGTCGACAAGGACCGACTCGTCTGACCCACGCATGCGCCAGGCGACAACTGCTGGGAGTCGTCCCAGATGGACCAGAAAAGAGAGGACCGTTTCGATGGTGATGAAGATCGGAAAGAGGGCGAGAGAGGCCACCGCGAGGATCGCTTCACTGATTTCATTGGGTGGCGCGATCGGTTTGCCGAGGTATGCCTCAACGACGAACAGCAACCCATCACCACACATCTTCGCCATCGCCCACAGGAGAGCGAGCGGACCCCAGATGGGGCTGGAAATGAGCAAGAATGCGCGCAGAAATCCGCTCACAGCAGCGCCGTTCATGGCCGGTGCTGCCCACAACAAGACGAACGGCCCCCAGAAGGGACTGAGAAGGAG
>CAZEIY010000467.1:0-3413 GCA_964512375.1 uncultured Rickettsiales bacterium
GCTGGACGGTGGCGAGCTGGAGAAGATCCGCGCTGTGCCGGGCGACGAGGAGGAGCGAAAGCAGGCTGCAAGTCGTCACTTCAACCTCCTGTTCGGGCAATTGGGCAAATACGGCGAGGGCTGAAACCGCTCAGGTCTTGTTGCGCTGCACCCACCACTCGACGGCCTTGTTTACCCCGTAGCCTAAGATCAGGGTCCCCAACCCAAAGCCCGCCAGGAACAGCCAGCCCTGCGCGCCCTTCGGGTCAGGGAGCCCGAGATCCAGTCGGTCTGCCAGCTCGTAGAATTCTTTGAGCAGGAACAGGGCAGTCAGGGGAACTCCAAACACAGTGGCAACGAATGCGACTTTGTCGCGGCGAGTCGCGGCTTGCTTCTCTATCAGCAGGGTTCTGCGTTCGAGGATCCGGGGCAGGTCCTTCTCCAGGTCATTCCACAGCCTCTCGACGTTGAAGGCCTTCAGGACTACGTCGAAGAAGGCCTGCAGGTGACTGAAGTTGCTGATGTGGCCGTGGTACAGGCGGTGGCCGAACTCATCGACCGCCCGGCAGAGCAGGTCGATTCGGTCGATCGCTTTGTTACCCTTCTTCCCCCTCAGGTCGTCACCGGCAAAGCTGAGGTTGAGGAGTGAGTAGCGGTACAGAAGCCCGAGCCGAACAAGCATGAACTGGCGAATGCGGATACCTTCAGTGGGGTCATAATTGTCCTTCCCGTCACCAGTCACCAATACAGCGCATCCCTCCAGCGAGGTGGACGTGAATCGCAACGATGTCACAAAGCAACCTCCAGAGAACGTCGCGTCGCTCCCAGTGACCAGGTCTGGGCTGTTTTTGTCAGTGTGGCGAGCTACTCGTGCGACAGCCCGCTGCACTTGCTCTTGTTTCAGGTACTCGCAGGAAGGAGTGGCTGTATTAATGTGTGAAAACACGAAGAACCGGTCGCCGCTCAAGATGTGGCGGTTGTCCGATTCTGCTTCCACGGCCTCGGGCATCCCCAGCTGGTCGCGGAACAGCCATCGGGTCATGTCCTGTGGTTGCCAGCATGATCTGGTTGCACTGTCGTCGAGGTCGCGCACGACGCTGTTGAAGGCTTTGAGAACGTCTTCGGCGACGTCTCCCGGTTCCGAAAGGCCGGCTTCCTTGAGCTTTTCTTCGAGCAGTGTCTTTGCGGCCGAGGGTGAGGCAGCGTCCTGGTCCTTTGCTCCCAATCGAGAGCGCAGCCGGGCTACGAACGTCTGTCGTTGCTCGTTCCTCAGATCCTGAGCCAGCTTCTTTCTCTCCTTCCATGCCTCCTGGCTCTCGTGTTCCTTCTTCGGTGGTGATGGTTCATCCCGGAGCTCGGCATAGAAGGCCTGCAACGCCGCTGCCACCCGCCTCTTGTCTGCAATGGCCTGGTCCTTCTCAGCCTGGGGGAAGAGCCTTGGTGAGACCTGTTGCTTGAAGTATCGAAAGAGGGCAGTAGCCAGATCCTGGTAGCCCGGCTCATTTCGGAGCAGGATGTCCAGCCAATCGGTCTCGAACGCGACACACTGATCGGTCGAATTGTCTTCAGCTCGGTGACAGAGACTCGTGATAGGGGCCAGTGCGTCAAAGAACCGTTTGGTGTTCGGCTCAGACAGGGTGCCCTCGGGATTGATCGGATGGAGGTCGATCTCCAGCAGGCCGATCCCAGTACTGCAGAGGGTCAGTCGAATCTGCTCGAGCAGAGCATAGTAAGGCTTCCTGGACGTGTTCCTCTTGAGGGCTAGCAGCCCCCCCTGGTTCCACTCTCTTGCCTTGCTACCGCTCAACTTCAGGACAGTGATGTCCTCGAATCCCAGCAGCTTGTCTCGACTTCGAGTCAGCAGGGTGCTGATCACCTGCGGCAGGAGCACATCCCTCTGCTTCTCATCGAGGTCTTTGTCCAGTTGCCAGTCCGGCTCTGGGCTCCCCTCGCTCGCTCGCAGCAACTTCCGGACAAGCCTGTGATAGACCGCGACAGAAGCAAGCGTCTCGTCCGTTATCTCGGGTTCGCCGGCTCCTTCTTCGGTGGGTCCCCGCGGACCAATGCGTTCCGTCAAGAGCTGCTCGAGGTGCTTGCCACGTCCCTGGCTTGACGCATCCTTGTCTTCTAGCCAGTCGTCATAGCCCTCACTGAACGTGATGGGCAGAACCAGGCGCATCAATATGTTCTTCCGGATGTTCTTAAGCGGTGTCTTTCCTGATTTATCGGGCAGTCGCATCGTTCGTCTAGTCTTTCACTTCCGGCGTGAAGCCGGCCGCATTCTTGGGAAGGAAGGTCTGTAGGCCTTCCATGGACGACAGCCTACCCGCACCTGCGGCTGCTTCGATGGTCTTGAGCAACCGGCCGATCCAGGGCCCGCCCTGATCTGTGCCGTAGTAGGAGATCAGGAAGTCGCCGTCGATTCGGATTCCCTCGATCTCGATGCGATTGACGATGCGGTGCTTCTTCTTTGCCTCTCGGGCGGCCTTGATCTGTGCGTGCCAGTCCTGCAGCAGGTCGCTGTGGGCGAGTCGGATCTGTTGCCAGTGGTCGGCACTCGCCTTGACCTGGACGGTGCGCCCTTCGGGCAGGATCAGGGCGGTGAGGTAGCCGCCGAAGCAGGCACCGTTGTCGATCCCCCAGGTGCCATTGACATGGCGCGGCTGCTCGCTGAGGCCGTGGCCGTAGTAGTGGCCGTGGACGATGGGTAGCTCGCCCTGGTAGCGCTCCCACCAGTAGGTCTGGCTGTTGTCGAACAGGCTCTTCATCCATGGCATCCGGCCGCGCAAGAGGGCCTGGCGCGGCTGCTCGGCGAAGGGCAGGCCGGGGATGAAGCCGGCGTGAACGATGAGGTGCCCGTGTCTCTGGGCGGAAAGAGGCAGCGTCGCGAACCAGTCGAGCGCTTCGTCGTAGAACGCGCCGAACTGGTGCCGTGTGACAACTGCCGAGTCCTCGGGCACCAGGGGCTCGCCCGCCCGCACCCGCAGATGGCTGTCTTCGTGGTTTCCGAGTATCGCCGATGCGGCCGGGTCGCTCATGAAGAAGCGGACGACTTCCAGGGGATTCGGGCCGCGGTCGACCATGTCACCCAGCGACAGCACCTCGTCGTCGGGCTGTCGCTCACAGGCTGCCAGCAACTCCTGGAGCTCATCCCAGCATCCGTGGATGTCGCCAATGACCAGGGTGCGGGCGCTCGACATGGCTAGTCCAGGTAGGAGCCGATGTCGTCGGCAATTCTGGCCAGGTGGGTTGCGACTGTGCCCATGGCGGCGGCCGTGATCCGGATCTCGCGGGCCGTAATGTCGAGTCGTTTGCCTTCCTGTGGCCCGCGCTGGGGGTCGAAGGTCAGCGCCCAGGACGAATGCGGCCAGTGGTTCTTGGCTTTGCGTAGGAAGTCGGGGCTGACTCGTGAGAAGGAGTGCTCGATGGCGTGT
>CAZEIY010000467.1:3423-3646 GCA_964512375.1 uncultured Rickettsiales bacterium
AACGCCGTTTTCACCTGGTCCCAGGGTCGGACCTGGAGAACCCGGTCAGAGGTGAGTTCCTTTTGGATGTGGTCGGCGAACTTTTCAAGCTCGGCGACGTCGAGCTCCAGGCCCTCCCGAAGGCCGCACTTGGCGAGCAGATCGATGAGGCGCTCCAGGCCGTAGTCAGGCACCGCCATGTCGATGAATAGTCGTGCCGGGTCCCGCAGGCCGGACTTCACGA
>CAZEIY010000468.1:0-3643 GCA_964512375.1 uncultured Rickettsiales bacterium
CCCAGTACTCCCAGGGCTCGGGCATTCACCTCAGCAGCGCCGGCCTGTTCGACGGCGGCGGTGATGACCGCTATCTGCTGCCGCACCTGGGACAGGGTTCAGGCCACGACCTGGCGGTAAGCTGGCTCATCGACGCTGGCGGCGACGACCTGTACGCCGGCATCAACCTCTTGCAGGGCGCGTCGATCACCAACGCAGCCAGCTTCTTCGTCGATGCACAGGGCGATGACACCTACATGAGCGGCACCGCCAACAGCCGCGGGCAGGCAAGCGACGCGCGAGGATTTGGTGCCGTGGGCGTGTTCCTCGATCAGGATGGTAAAGACCGCTACATGGACGGCGAGCAACAAGAGAGCGCTGCGGGAAAGCTCGAACTGCGCGGTGACCACGGGATCTTCGTCGATGGGAGCGAAATCGAGCAGCCCGACTCCGCAGATGACGCAGCCGAAGGCAACCCCGAATCCGAAGAAGTGGCTGAAGACGATGACGCGCTCACCGCGCAAGAAAACGAAGAAGCCGAGCCGCCTTCCCTTGGTGCGCGAGAACTGCTCCTGAGCAACGTGCTCTACATCGCACCCAGCGAAGACACACAAGCTGCGGTAGAGCGCCTGGCAGACGGCGGGGCGCGGGTGCTGAGATTGCTTCTGCCTCTGACCTCCGCGGACAAGATCCTGCGCTCCTACACCATCGAGAGAGTCATCGAGCGAATCATCAAGGACGCCAGGCCCGGAGCAGTGCTGGAGATCGCTGAGTCCGTGGCTCGCGCGGCCCAGGCTGGAGAGCCCGTCGCCGCGGACGGAAGCGTCCGCTGGCATCTGCGCTGGCTGGGCAAGCTGGCAAAGGCTGACCTGAACGCCACCGAACATGCCGTCGCCAGCGCCGAGCAGCTGCGAGATCACCCTGCGTGGCGGGTTCGTAAGGGGGCGTGGACCCTGCTGCGGGATGTCGCCACCTTAGAAGGACTCGAGCTTGCCGACGAAGATCGTGATCGTTGGGCAGTCAAAGCAAGCCTGGCCCTACAGGACGACCCCATCGTCGAGGTGCGTGCCGCCGCCGCGCGGGCGCTCACATCGGTAGGAGGCCCCGGCGTTGCGTCTACCCTGGTGAACGCGCTCCTTGAGCACTCCTTCGACCTGAGGGACTCTGCTGAGGGTGCGCTGGTAGCCATCCTAGAGCGTAGCGACGGTATCGCCGCGGCGCGGGCCCTCTTTCCTGTCGCAAGCGGCGAGGTCACCGGCGCCGGACCCGGCCGTGATGCAGCGCTTCGGCTGCTGGGAGCCAGCGGCCACCGGGATGCCTGGGACGTGATCCGTGTCGCGCTCTCTGACCAGGAGGCCGCGACGAGAACGGCCGCTCTCGACGGTGCCCTTGCGCTACGGCCCCGCGGCTTGAAGAAGGCGCTGGAGGAGAGGCTGAAGAACGAACAGGATGCGTCGCTACGGGGGAGGCTCGAGAGAGAACTCGCGAGCGCCGGGCTGCGCTAAGTCAGAGGGCCCTCAGACCCTAATTGCAGTTATCGCCGCCATTAACCACGACCCGCCATGCATCAAGGCGAGCCGAAGCCGACCCCGCCGATGAGGGGGCGCTCACAACAGTGAGCTCCCAGGTGCCACTGGGATTCTCACCATTGAACGCATTGAGACCCGTGGTGGCGTAATTGACCGTTGCGTGGCGTCCCGTGTACGGAGGACAGGAAGAGTGTCCCCCCGCGTTTGTGCCAATCTGCACCCACAGCGAAGAGTCTGAGTCGTCAAAGACGGTGCCCATAAAGCTCGCATCACAAGATGGGCAGCCCGAGCCCACCTGATTGACCAGGTAGGTCTGTGTGCCCTGTGGACTCGTGAGGAGGATGCTGATCGACTCGGCATACTCGGCGTGAAGGTCCACATAGACGTCCACATCAGCGACCACAGACGAGGTGTTGCCAATAACCGTAGAGACCGCAAGGGTGCTGCCCACTGATACGGACCAATCGAGCGGACCTGGGACAGTCCAGAAACTGTCGCAAGGGGGAGGAGGCGAAGTTACATAATCGACCACGGTAGGACACGACGCCGGTCGCTGCGCGAGATCATCGACGCAATCACACGAGGCGATCGAGCTGTCCACACAGTTGTCGAGCGTATTCCAGGGTGTGTCCTGGTTCACGGTGCCAACTGAAGCAACGTGGAACAGTCGACACGCCAGTACAAGAGAAAAGCCTCGCCCTCAGCCTCATATGCTTCAGAGACTGCAGCCCAGGCAGGAGCCACCTTCGACACCGAGGTGGCGTGCCGCGTGACATCGGCAACGCCAACGTCGGCGCAGTGCTCATTCACCACCGAAAACGCCTCAAGCGCCGCCTTGTTCGCAAGCTCACCGGCCATAGCGGGCGAGCTCAATAGGAATACAAGGCCCACCAGGAGCGTGCAGGAGCTGAGGCGCGGGCTAGGAACGGCCATAGCGGTCTTCGAGGCGGACGATGTCGTCCTCACCCAGGTATTCACCGCACTGCACCTCGGTGATTACCAGTGGATCTTCGCCAGGATTGCGAAGGCGATGTTTCGCTCCGACGGGAATGTGGGTGCTCCCTCCTGGCTGCAGAGTGAAGACCTCATCATCGCAAGTCACCTCAGCCGTTCCAGCGACGACGACCCAGTGCTCTTGCCGCTGCTGGTGCGCCTGCAGGGACAGGCTCTGGCCCGGCTTCACCGTGATGCGCTTGATCTTGTAGTTGCCGCCTGCGTCACCAGAGGCCAACACCTCGAAGCTTCCCCAGGGCCGAAGGTGCGCACGCCGGTGGACCACCTCTTCCCTCTCTTCGTTTCGCAGTGCACCCACCAGATCGCGAAGCTCACCAACCCGGTCCCTGGCTGCGACCATCACGGCGTCCGCTGTCTCGACGATCACCAGATCCTCGACTCCCACCACCGCGATCAGTCGGTGCTCTGAGTGCAGGTAGGAGCCACTCGTAGCGTGACTGCGGACATCGCCCTGCAAGACATTTCCGTCCGCATCAGCCGAACCCAGATCGTGTAGCGCATTCCAGCCGCCGACATCGCTCCAGCCCACTGAGATGGGGATCACCACAGCTGAATCCGTATATTCCATGACCGCATAGTCGATGGAATTGCTGGGACTGGCAGAAAAACTGGCCTCATCGAGCCAGCCAAAGTCATGCTCGCGACGCATGGACCCATGAGCCGCGCGGGCGGCCTGCAGCATGGCAGGCTCATGCCGCTCCAGTTCCTCCAAGTAGCGCGAGCAACGAAACATGAACATGCCGCTGTTCCAGTGGTAGCCACCCGCGGCCAGATACGACCTGGCCGTCTCTCGATCCGGCTTCTCGACAAAGCGCTGCACCTGAAAGCTCGTCGATGATTCATCGAGCGCTTCGCCAGAGAGGATGTAGCCATAGCCCGTCTCAGGACCCTCGGGCACGATGCCGAAGGTCACCAGATGCCCCGCAAGCGCTGCCTGCTCGCCGAGGCGCGCTGCGTCGCGAAAACTCTTCTCGTCTGCAATCACGTGATCTGCGGGCATCACGAGCAGCACTGGGTCTGAATCTTCACCAGGAGATCGAATGGCCTCGAGCGCAGCAACGGCCACGGCGGGAGCCGTATTTCGGCCAACGGGCTCGAGTAGGATCGAGGCGCCCTCTCCA
>CAZEIY010000469.1:0-1401 GCA_964512375.1 uncultured Rickettsiales bacterium
CCTGGCATGCCTGCTCGGAGACCGAGCGGCAGCTCAAAGAGGCCGGCTACGTGGCCTTCGACGAGGGCCGGGAACTCTGGGACCTGCCGCCCGGCACCCGCGGCTACATCACCCGTTCCGGCTCGGCAATCATCGCGTTCAAGATGGGCTCAAAGCCTCCCTCTGCGAGCGGCTTCCGCATCCTCTCAGCGCACCTGGACTCACCCTGTCTTCGCGTTGCGCCGGTTCCCGACCGTCAGGGCCATGGCTGCGCCAGCCTGGCGCTAGATATCTACGGCGCTCCGATTCTGGCCACCTGGGCCGACCGAGACCTTGGCCTGTCGGGCAGAGTCACCCTCACAGGAGCGGAAGAACCGCTGAAGCTCGAGACCGTGATGCTCCGGGTGGAGCGACCTCTCTGCCGAATCTCGTCGTTGGCTATCCACCTCAATCGCAAGGTCAACGACGACGGTCTCAAGCTCCATCGGCACGCACACCTTCCAGCGATTTGGGGCCTCGGTAGCGGGGGCAAGGCCTTCGAAGAGGGACAGTTTCGAGAATTCCTGGCGGACGAACTCGGGGTCGCTACGGAGCGGGTACTGAGTTGGGAGTTGTGCCTACATGACATCCAGCCTCCCTCGGTCTCTGGCCGTGATGGGGAATTCCTGCACGCGGCCCGCCTCGACAACCTCGGCTGCAGCTACGCGGTCCTCGCAGCGATGCTTGAGCAGGAAGGACAGGACCCCGAAGCCACTGCCGTGATCGCCCTCTACGACCACGAAGAGATCGGGTCCCGGTCCAACCGTGGGGCGGCCAGCACGTTCACCGGTGATGTCTTGACTCGACTCGCTGGGGTCAACCGTACCGATCTGAGTAGAGCCATCACGCACTCTGTCGCTCTCAGCGCCGACATGGCGCACGGAGTCCACCCGAACTATCCCGAGAAGCATGATGGCGACCACAATCCCATTCTTGGTGGTGGGCCCGTCATCAAGACCAATTCCTCGTGGCGCTATGCAACCGACGCTCAGACCACAGGGCTGGTGCGTGCGCTGTGCGAAGCCGAGGGTATTCCCCTCCAGGACTATGTGTGTCGCCGTGACATGCGCTGTGGCACCACGGTCGGGCCGATCGTCGCTGCTGAACTTGGGATCAAGTCTGCGGACATCGGCACCTCGATGCTCTCGATGCACTCCATCCGCGAGGTGACCAGTTCGCGGGACTACACCCACCTGGTCTCCCTGATGTCCCGATTCCTGCGTTGGTAGCCGGACAGGAGCCAGGGTGAGCTACTCCATCAAGGAGCTCTATTTCACCCTTCAGGGCGAGGGCGCTAGAACGGGTAGAGCGGCGGTCTTCGCGCGGATGACGGGCTGCAATCTGTGGTCTGGTCGCGACGAAGATCGAGAATCCGCAGCCTGC
>CAZEIY010000469.1:1411-3608 GCA_964512375.1 uncultured Rickettsiales bacterium
TGGTTCTGCGACACCAATTTTCTGGGAACCGATGGGCCGGGCGGCGGACGTTTCGGGGATGGACCCAGCCTCGCCCGAGCTATCGGAGACTGCTGGACTGCTGGGACGGGAGGTACTCTCGGCTCCCCCGCCTACGTAGTTTTTACGGGTGGTGAGCCCATGCTGCAGCTCGACCAGGAAATAATCGATGCCTGCCATGAGCTGGGCATTGAGGTAGCTATCGAGACGAATGGAACCCTCGCGGTTCCCAGCTCCGTCGACTGGATCTGCGTCTCTCCCAAGCCCGGCTCGACCCTCGTACAGCTCAGTGGACAGGAACTGAAGCTGGTCTATCCCCAGGATGTCATGCCAGAGACTGTTGAGAACCTCGACTTCGAACACTTCTTCCTTCAGCCCCTGGACAGCCCTGAGCGAGCCGCCAACACGCAACGTTGCCTCGAGTACTGCCGGAAGCACCCTCGCTGGCGCCTGAGTCTGCAGACTCACAAGCTCATCGGCATCCCATAAGCGAAGCCCCCTGACCTGAGGATGAGCCGAACGCTCAGGGACAGGTCTCGGCTGATGCAGACTCACAAGGGCGTGCATCACTGCGGCACGCTCCCGCAGCCGTCTCATATAAGAGTTGCTTGAGGGAGTCGTAGTTGGCCGACTCCTGCAGATCGTTCTCGGTCACATTGAAGACCGCCACGGGCCAGTTGGTGCCATCGGCGATGATGACGTCGCGATAGTTCGCCCCCCAGGCCGTCCAGTTGTCGGAGTTGCCATCGGTGTCGAGGTCGACATCCTGCAGCCAGGGCAAGGTCCGCCCCTCATCAATGATGTTGTGATTCCCCGACTCAAATCCCGCCTCATTGACGCCAAGTATCCCAATAGCTAGCTCGGGGACCTCAACCGCCAACTCATCCACCATGTTGTTCATCAAGCCAAACTGGCTCCGGCAGTAGCTTCAGGTGGAGTGTCCGAAGTACCAACCCGACACCTTGCACAGGTAGTCGCGCGGGGAGACCGGCTCCCCACTCGTTGGCGAGAGCGTGTTCGTGTCCACGAGGCCGAAGTCTGAGATGGTCTCGTCTTGCTCGGCCAGGACCACGCTGTAGCTGACCTCGCTCGCTGCCAGAGCGTCCCTGGCGCGCAGCGTGCAGGTCCACTCCTCACCGGGTGAGGCATCCTCCGCAGGCACCGTGTCACCGTCCAGAAGGGTCGTGGCGGGACCGGCCCAGCCAGAAGCAATGGGATCACCAGGATATTCACCGCCATCGACGAGCCAGTCCAACTCATAGCTGAGCGAGTCCTGGTCAACGTCCAATGCGTCGTCGAGCACGGAGCACTGAAGAGAATCCTGAGACCCGACGGGATGCACAGGCACGATCGCGATAACCGGCGCACTGGGCGCACTGTTGCCGATCGTAATCAGTTCCGAGAGGACAGGCGTGCTCTGCTCCTCTCCATCCGATGCCATGACCTCCACCTGCACCTGTTGGTCTCGAACGAAGAGCCCTATTGCCAGAATCCCCAGGTCCTCCCCGGTGGCTACGCCATCCACAAACCAGGTGTAGTTGTAGCTGGGGCCATCACCGTCGAGATCCTCGTAGCCGAGCACTTCGGCGCTCAACTCAGTTGCTGCCGTAGGCTCAGCAGGTGCGATGATGACTGAAGCGATGGACGGTGGAGTGTTGACGATCTCCACCGTATTGCTCTGCAGCTGCAGCGGTTCCGAGTCGCCCCGAATCGCTGTCACAAAGACCTGCCATCGGTCGTCACGACTGGTGTGAGACGCGGGGATCAGGTTAAGGCCGGCCAACTCCTCTTGAACCGTCCCATCCCGCTGCCAACTGAACTGAAACGAGCCCTCAGCAGGCTGACCTGATTCGGTCTCGATGCTAGCCAGCAGATTATCCGCGGTGGTCGCTGTTGCAGGTCCCAGGGCCACTCTGAGCGATGGTTCGGGAGCGCACCCTGTGACGAGAAGAAGCGCAATCACGGCAAATGGGGGGAGTCGATAACTCATCATATGATGCTGCCCGCAGACGTCACCAACTGCAATGGCTGTCTGCAACACTTGCCCCGCCGCTTACCTTTGATTATGTTCCCGCCTCTTCGGGAGGTGTGGCCGAGTGGTCGAAGGCAACGGTCTTGAAAACCGTCGAGCGAAAGTTCCGTAGGTTCGAATCCTACCGCCTCCGCCATTTTTGCCCTT
>CAZEIY010000470.1:0-2308 GCA_964512375.1 uncultured Rickettsiales bacterium
GCTGGTGGGTTTTGGGTGCTGGTGCGGTGGGCATGCTGGTGCCCACGTTTATTGAGGAGAGACTGGAGAGCTCCGCCCGCCGCGCCCACATGGCGGCCCTCGTGCTTGCCTGTGTAGGTCTCGCCCTGCACGGCATCCTGGATGGCTGGGTCTTAGCCGAAACCGCTGCTGCTCAGGAGGTTGCAGGGAGTGTCGGCTATGCGATCGTCCTGCATCGCCTACCAGAGGGACTGATGGTCTGGTCGTTGGTGCGCCCAGCCTTTGGTGTTCGGGCTGCGATCGCTTCCCTCGCTTCACTGGCAGTGGCGACACTTGGAGGCTTCTTCCTCGGCTCGGCGATGAGCGGCACCCTCGCCAGTGTCCCGATGGGTCTGTTTCTGGGTTTGGTTGGAGGAGCGCTCCTTCACGTCGTCGTGCACAGACCTCACCCGGTTGCACCTTCGTCTCCGCCAGCCCCTCTTGCGGGAGGGGTGGGTGGCTTGTTGGGCGGCGTCATGTTGCTTGTGTTGATGTTGCTCGAGTCATCGGTCGAGGGTGTCGTCCAGGCAGGGGGCTACATTCATTCACACAGCGACCACGCTGCCGCCTCTGTGTTCCTGGATCTCGTACTCGAGAGCGCTCCAGCTCTCTTGCTCGCCTATCTGGTTGCTGGAGTCGTGCAGGCCTTCCTGCCGAAGGCGACGGTCACCTGGCTCAGCCGAGGTTCATCGGCAACCCAGGCACTGCGCGGAATGGCATTTGGGCTGCCATTGCCCCTTTGTTCGTGCGGGGTCATACCGGTGTACCGCAGTCTGGTCCTCCGTGGCGCTCCACCGGCTGCCGCCGTTGCCTTCCTCGTGGCCACGCCGGAGTTGGGTCTCGATGCCATTCTACTCTCGGTACCTTTGCTCGGCGTGTCGATGACAGGCGTCCGAATCCTCTGTGCTGCCCTTGCCGCTATGTGTGTGGGTTGGTGGCTTGGGACACTCGATCTCTCAGTAGCCGCTGAGGGTGAGGATGCGGGTGTTGGCGATGACCAGGATGGGGGTGCATTTATCCCTCGTATTGTTCAGGCGCTGCGTACAGGCTTTGGAGAGATGGTTGATGGTACGGCTGCCTGGATTCTGGTTGGGCTGGTGGTTGCGGCCGTGATCGCACCTGCCATCGATCCTGACTGGATGCGATCGATGCCCGACTATCTCGAGGTGTTGCTGTGTGCTGCTCTGGGCATGCCCATGTACGTGTGTGCTTCGGCCGCTACTCCCCTCGTCGCGGTCTTGCTGGCGGCTGGAGTCTCTCCTGGGGCAGGGATTGCCTTTTTGCTCGCAGGGCCGGCGACCAATGTAACTACCTTTGGGGTGCTGTCTTCGCTTCACGGCAGGCGTGCGTCGCTTGCTTTCGTGGGAGCCATGATGCTGGCTTGCATCGTCCTCGGCCTGGCCGTGAATGTCCTGGTTCCTGGGGCTGCAGAGGGAGCCTTCCAGTTCGATACGTCTCATCAGCCCAGCACATTTCAGTGGTTCTGCGCTCTGGCCCTGCTCCTGGTCTTCCTTGCATCGGTCTTGCGTCTGGGTCCTCGCGGCTTCATCAACCAGTTGTCGTTCCTCGGCCACGACCACGACCATGACCACGGCCACGACCACGACCACGACCACGGCCACGACCACGACCACGGACACGCACACAATGACGGTCATGGGTCTTGAAGATCACAGTGGTTGTGGCGGCTCACCCAGTTTGGTCTGACTACAGGCTAGTTCCATGCTCCGGGCTGGACAAAGCTTCTTGCTTCGCTAGCATCCGAGCCACTCAGGTGGCATAAGACATGGTCTCCGGGGAGTTCCCCGATGGAATGGCTACTGGATAGTGCAGCGCTGGAGATGGGCGATGAAGATTGGTGTTCCCAAGGAAGTTGTAGCGGGAGAACGCCGGGTTGCGGTGACGCCGGAGACCGTCCAGTCTCTCCGTAAGCTTGGCTTTGAGGTGATTGTCGAGTCCGGCGCCGGCGAGGGCGCTCGCTTCACCAACGATGCGTATGTTGCCGCAGGCGCTACCGTCATCGACGACACGCGCGGGCTGTGGTCAGGCACCGATCTCATTATCAAGGTTCGCCCACCCGCTCAGCATGAGGCTCTCGGTTGTCACGAGACGGACCTCCTGCCCCATGAGGGTCGTCTCATTTCGCTCCTGTTTCCCGGTCAGAACGAAGAGATTGTCACTCGTCTGGCTGGTCGCAAGGCCACGGTCCTGGCACTCGACTGCATCCCCCGAATCTCTCGCGCTCAAAAGATGGATGTGCTCAGCTCGATGTCGAACATCGCTGGCTATC
>CAZEIY010000470.1:2318-3600 GCA_964512375.1 uncultured Rickettsiales bacterium
ATTAATTGAAGCGAGTCACCACTTTGGCTCGTTCTTTGGCGGCCAGATCACCGCGGCGGGACGTACACGCCCAGCGCGAGTCTTGATCATCGGTGCCGGTGTAGCGGGTCTCTCTGCCATCGCTGCAGCTCGCGGGCTGGGCGCTGAGGTGAGAGCTTTTGATACCAGGGCTGCTGCACGAGAGCAGGTGCAGAGTCTGGGCGCGGAGTTCCTGGAAGTGGAGTTCGAGGAGAGCGGTGAGGGTGCTGGCGGCTACGGCAAGGTAATGAGCAAGGAGTTCATCGAGGCTGAGATGAAGCTCTTTGCCGAGCAGTGCGCTGATGTCGACATCGTCATCACTACTGCACTGATTCCCAACAAGACGGCACCCATCTTGATCACCCAGGCAATGGTGGACTCCATGAGGCCCGGTTCAGTGATTGTGGACCTCGCGGCAGAGCGCGGTGGTAACTGTGAGGCGACGGTGCCTGACCAGACGGTTGAGGTCAGCAGCGTCACGATCATCGGCTACACGGATCTCACCTCACGTCTGGCCACCCATGCCAGCCAGTTCTTCGGCAACAACGTGGTCCACCTGCTCGATGACATGTGCGGCGACGATGGCTTCACGGTAGATCTCGAGGATGAGGCCGTGCGGGGAGCGCTGGTTCTGCATGTGGGTGAGTTGATGTGGCCTCCCCCACCAATTGTGCCCAAGACGCCCCCTCCTGCGCCCCCTCCTCCTGTCGAAGCTCCTGCAGATCCGGTGACTTCGATCGGGTCAAAGGGAGCAGATGGTGAGTCCAGTATGGGTCGTGCGCTACGCGGGCTCGCAGTTGCAGTGGTTCTGGCGGCCATCGGCGCAACGGCTGATGCTGCCTTTATTCAGCACCTGACGGTCTTTGTGTTGTCCTGTTTTATCGGCTGGCAGGTGATCTGGAATGTCAGTCCGGCCCTCCACACTCCGCTCATGGCTGTTACCAATGCAATCAGTGGGATCATCATCGTCGGCGGCATCCTGCAGGCAGCAGGTACCGAGACCAACCTCTCCGTGATTCTCGGGCTCGTTGCCATCCTGGTCGCGAGCATCAATGTCTTCGGCGGCTTCCTGGTTACCCAGCGAATGCTCAAGATGTTCAGGAAGTGAGGGCGGCACGATGGAAAGTCTGACCAACCTCGTCACGATGGCCTATCTGGCCTCAAGTATTCTCTTCATCCTGAGTCTTGGCGGACTTGCCAGCCAGGAGACAGCCCGCCGGGGCAATCTCTACGGCATGGTAGGCATGGTCGTCGCCATGGGGGC
>CAZEIY010000471.1:0-3579 GCA_964512375.1 uncultured Rickettsiales bacterium
GGTGATGACCATGCCGGGGCTGAGGGGGCGTGCGGGTCCTTCGGCCAGGTGGTAGCGCCCGATATCGTGTACATCCAGGCCGAGCCAGTGTGACGTGCGATGCATGTAATAGCGTCGATAACTTCGATCTTCGAGCGCCTGTTCGAGGCTACCCTCAAGGAGCCCTAGTTCGAGGAGCCCACGGCAGAGCGCGTGCACAGTGATCTCGTGGATAGCGTCGATGGTGGTCCCTGGCCGAACCGATGAGATGGCTTCTTCCTGGGCATCGAGAACGACCTGGTAGAGCTCACTCTGGGTCGCTGAGAAGCGCCCGGATACCGGTGAGGTGCGCGTGACATCCGTGGCGTAGCCATCGACCTCCGCGCCTGCGTCAATGAGCATCAGGTCTCCGTCGGCGAAGACACTGTCATTGCTCACATAGTGGAGGATGCATGCATTAACGCCGCCGCCGACGATGCTTGGATAGGCCCAGCCCCACGCTCCATGACGGCGGAATGTGTAGTGGAGGAGCGCCTCTATCTCGTACTCGTACATTCCAGCTCTGACTTGCGCCATCGCCAGGCAGTGGGCCTCAGCAGTGATGCGGGCGCCCTCGCGCATGAGCGCGATCTCTTCGGAACTCTTGTGCAGCCTCAGCTCACCGAGGAGTTCGCTCGGGTTGACGATCGAAGTGGGGCCTACCAGGGCCTTTCTGCCGCTGCGCAGAGCAGCGAGTACTCCCTTGAGTTGCTCGTCGGTTTGTGGATGTCGTGCGGAGTCGAAGTAGAGCGAGTCCACGTCAGCGAGGATCTTGTTCAGCTGGCCTGAGAGTTCAGCGATAGGCCATGCGAAGTCTGCGCCGTACTTCGCGATGGCTTCTTCCACCCCATTTCGAACACCCGTCCAGACCTCTCGTTCCGGGTCCTTGGGCTGCACGAACAGAGTGAAGGTGGACTCGTCGCTTCCGCGCTTGAGCAGCGCTACCGCGTGGGGTTCGGAGAAGCCCGTCAGGTAGTAGAAGTCGGAGTCGGGTCGGAAAGGAAAGTGGCTGTCTCCGCTTCGGAGCATCTCTGCAGCCGTGGGCAGCAGTAGAGCCGCGCCAACCGGCAGGCGCTCGAGGAGCGCCTGCCGGCGGCGGGTGAATGACTCAGCAGGGAGACTCAGCATGTTCCCTCTTCTTCTCAGGCCTCGATCAGACCTTCGATGGCCGTGGCGATGCGCTCATCGAGCTCTGCGAGCAGAGTCTTGCGCGCTTTGTGGCGACTCTCGTACTCACGCAGCGTGCGCAACTCGGGCGCCTCAAGGGCGGCGAGCAGTGGGAGGAGTTTCTTGATGGACAGCTTGTCGAACTCCTCGATGGGAAGTGTCGCGGAGTGACCTGAGCGGAGCGCGACGAGGGCCTCGTCGAGAGCTTCGCGGCCACGGACGAGGAAGGATGCGCGAGGACCCAGGGTGTCACCAGCCCAGGCGAGGAGGTCGCGGGCACTCTCGAGCGTGTTCGCTTCGAGCACCCGGATTGCTCCTCGGCTCGAGTGGAGCGCGGTCTCGCCCTGCTTGAGGAGGTTCTTCTGGCGTTCTTGCAGCTCGGTGAGCTGCTCGCCTCTCCAGTCTTTGATTTGCTTACGAGTGTTCTCAAGGCGGTCGATAATTGCTTCTTGCATGACTAGCTGATCTCCAGTGTTGGTTCAAATAGAGAAACTGAATGATGGTTCAGTTTCGAGAGAAACCTATGAACTGCGGCGATCGTGTCAAGCAGCTTTCTTCAACAAAGTTCGAGTAACCATATTTCTTTAGTTATATCAGCCGGTTGGCTCTGCCGCGCCCCGCATCTTCAGGAGCACCAGCAGGGAGCAGGCTGCCCCGAGGAGACTACCCACCGGGAGGAAGCCTACGGTCCAGTACCAGAAAAGCTCCAGCGCTCCGGTCTTACGAATGGTCTCGACAGTCACCTCGGCAAGCTCCCCGTGAAGCATCAGGTACCCGCATTGAACAGAGAGGAAGGTGAGAAACGGTGCGAAGACTGGCAGAGAGACATTCGAGCCAAGCCATACAACCAGCTTGTTGAGTCGGAAGGCAAAGGCCAGCACCAGACAGAGGACCACGTGGAAACCATAGAAGGGAGAGCAGCCGATGAGGACGCCAAGGAAGATGGCCGCGGCCATTCGCGGTGGAGAGGAATGCTCGTTGCGAAGCACCCACCATCCCCGCGACGCCGAGCGCCGCGCTGAGAAGAAGTCCCATGTGACGTCAGGCTCAGGTGCCTGCGCGAGCGCAGCCTTGAATGAGTCGAGTTCGGCTCCCAAGCGAGCGCCAAGCGCCTTGATGTGTTTCAGGATGGTGGGCGTCCTTTGCGCGGGAGGATGGAGCGTAGCCGCTACGGCAAGGGGGCGCCGAGTGGAGCTTGCAATGTAGCAAAGGGCGAGGTAGCAAGTTGAGCCTCGTTCCCGAACTCGGAGTTGCTCAATGGCGTACATCCACGCAGGTCGAATCACTGCACAGGCGCTTAAAAACGAGGGGGTAAGCCACCTCTTTACGCTCTGCGGCGGGCACATTCAGTCCATCTACGACGGCTGTCTGGACCTCGATATTCGTGTCGTCGACTTTCGACATGAGCAGAGTGCAGCTCATGCTGCCGAGGGCTGGGCGCGCGCTACTGGCGAGGTCGGGGTCGCTGCGGTCACCGCTGGACCTGGTGTCACCGATGCTGTCACGGCTGTGGCGAATGCCCAGCGAAGTGGCGTGCCGATGGTGTTGATTGGTGGACAGGGCCCTCGAGCGCTCTCCGAGATGGGGTCTCTACAAGAGATGGATCATGTCTCCTTGATGCGGTCCATCACCAAGTGGAGTGTGACCGTTCCTGAATCACGTCGCATCCCCGACTACCTGACGACCGCCTTTCGAAAGGCGCGCACGGGAGTGCCGGGGCCTGTCTTTCTCGAGATGCCCCTCGACATCCTGATGGACTATGTCGATGAGGATACGGTCCAGTACCCCAGCAGCTATTTGACCACCGCGGGAACAGCAGGAGATCCAGCTTATCTGGAGCGCGCTGCGAGCATGTTGGCTACCGCGGAGCGACCTGTGGCTATCGTCGGCTCTCAGCTGTGGTGGTCTGCCCGCAAGGGCTTGTTTGCGGAGTGGCGTTCCGCATTCAAGGTGCCCACGTTCGTGAATGGGATGGCTCGCGGAGCGATGCGCACTGGCGATGCACACGGCTTCAAGCTCTGTCGCAGCAAGGCGCTTGCCCAGGCGGATGTTGTCATTGTCTTTGGCACGCCTCTGGACTTTCGTATTGGCTATGGACGGGCCCCCAAGGTGCGGGATGACAGCAAGTTCATTCAGGTTGATCTGGACCCTCAGGAGCTTGGTCGTAACCGCTCGTGTGAGATCGGCATCGTTGGCGATACCGGACTGGTCATGGCGGGCATGGTCGATGCGTTCAAGGAGCAGGGGGGCGCGCTCGCCCCTCGTACGGAGTGGCTATCGCAGGTCAGGGAGTTCGAGACGGGCATGCGTGCCCGTATCGATGACGAGGCCACGAGTGACGATGTGCCAGTCAACCCCTTGCGGCTGTGCAAGGAGCTGGCCGACGTCCTCGAT
>CAZEIY010000472.1:0-3578 GCA_964512375.1 uncultured Rickettsiales bacterium
CGAATCAAGTATTCCGTCTGACCCTCGAGCAACGAGCCACCGGCGATGTTCACGTTCTCCGATTGCAGCCTGCCCACCACCTCGGCGAGGGTGAAGCCGCGGGCATGTAGCAGGCCTTCGTTCACCTCGACCCGCACTTCCCGCTCGAGGCCACCATGGATCTTGACCGCGGCGACACCGGGAATGCGCTCTAAGGTCGGCCGAATCTCATCCTCGGCCAGCTCGCGCAGGGCAATGAGCCGATACTCACTGTCCCCCTTCTCGCTCGAGTCATAGAGCGCGAGACGGAGGATGGGCTCGAGGTTGGGATCGAACCGCAAGACGAGCGGCCTGCGCACCTCATCCTGCAGCCCCACCAGACCGAGCCGCTCACGAACCTGCTGGGCCGACTCGTCCATTGGGGTGTTCCACTCGAACTCAAGGATGACATCCGAGAGCCCCGCTCGAGAGATGCTCTCGATGCTTGCCAGGCCCGGCACCGTAGATAGAGACTCTTCGAGGACTCGACTCACATACGTCTCGACCTCGCCAGGCGCAGCTCCGGGGAACTCCGTGCGAACCGTCAGGGTCGGATAGTCGAGATCCGGCATCAGGTTGAGCGGCAGATTGGTGAAGGAGACCGCTCCGAAGACGAGCGCAGCCACAAAGGCCATCAACGTCGCCACGGGACGCCGCACCAGCGATGCATACAGGCCTGTCTCAGGAGCCCCGGTCACCACTGTTTGAGTCCCGCTTCCAGCGCTCAAGGAACGATGCGAACGCTCGCCCCATCTTGGAGCAGGCCCTGACCGGCGGTAACGATCTCGTCTCCAGCGGCGAGGCCTTCGAGTATTTCGACCTGATCGGTACCAGCGAAACCACGAGTTACCACGCGGCGGACCGCCTTGCCTTCTTCCACCCGGAAGATCGTAGCCTTGCCCTCGTCATAGACCAGCGCCGTCTTGGGGACCAACAGTGCATCCTCGTGGGTGGCAACGACGATCTCGACCTGCACGAACATCCCTGGCAGTACCCGCTGTTCCGCACGATCGATCGCGATGGTGACCTTGACCGTACCGGTCCGGGCATCAATCACCGGGCTGATGCGCAGAACAGCTCCTGCGGCGCGGCCTTCTTCGAGCAGCTCACTGAGAACGCGTACTTCCTGGCCAACACGCAAGCGGGCCAGGTCCTTCTCGGGCAGGTTTACATCCACCATCAGCTCGCGCAGATCGACGACCTGATAGGCGATCTTTGGCGGACCCACCGCCTCACCAAAGCGAATATCCCGCAAGCTGATCGTGCCCGCAATGGGGCTCTTTACCCTGCGTGAAGCATCCGCTTCCCGGGCTTGATCGACTGTCGCCCGCGCCGTGTAGTTCGCCAGACGCGCCGCCTCAAAGTCCCGACGAGCGACGAAGCCCTGCTCGAAGAGACCTTGCGCAGACGAGAAGTCCTCGCTGGCCTTGGCAAAGTTCGCCTCAGCTCGCTCCAGCTCGGCACGAACCTGAGGGCTCTTGAGCACAGCAAGCACCTGACCGGCCCTCACCAGATCGCCCTCTTCAGAACGCAGCTCCTTGACCGTGCCGCTGACCTCGAGCACGACATCGGCGCGCTTGTCAGCGCGCACAGTGGAGGCCGCCTTGATGGCCTCGGAGATCCGGCCCGTCTCGACCGCCTGCACCCGCACCGCGGTGACCGAGGGCTCCTCATCAGCCGAATCGTCGTCGTCGGCCGCACTGCTGTCGTCGTCATCTCCCTTGTTCTTGTCACAGGCCAGCCCCCCGCATGCCAGAAGCAGGGCGAGAGCCAGATCAGCGAAGAAAACGAGGCGTCGCAGAGACATAGGTTTCGCAGAATACACGCTGAATCAGGCCATTGAGGGCACGAAGCTCAACTCAGCGACGACTCGTGGACAGCTCAGCCCCGATCGACCAGGAATAGGAACTCACTCACGTGAAGTTCCCTCTTGCTCAGATTTCGTGAACCACGAAACGCGTTGTACCGGGTCTGAAGGACCTCGGTTCGGCCTCTCTCCTCGAGCATCTTCGACATCTCCTGGCGAGAGATGAAGCCCTCGGAGTTGAACGAGAGGAGCAGAAATCGAGCGTGGACGCTGTCGATGAGCGCTGTCAGACTCCTCAGCGCCTGACGCTTCCTGTTGAAATCGGAGCGGTTCCAGTCACTTGGGATGCCGGAGACAGTGCTGATCTCGCCAGGCCGTCGATGCTCAGCGATCAAATTCAGCATGAAATAGTTCGAGCCGTACGGATGCTGATTGTAGGGCGGATCTAGGTAGGCCAGGTCCACCTCATCCAGGTCCGGTGTGATGCGACTCGCATCCCCGCAGTGCACTTCAAACTCACAGTCGAAGCGAGAGAATACCGGCACGGACAGTGAGATGGGCTTACAGATCCTGGCCAGCGCGTTGCGACCATTGCCGCCGAACTGACCAAGCCCCGTCTCGCTGTTCTTGTAGAAGCCCTTGAACACACCTGAGGTGTTCGCATGCACCGAAGCGGCATACAGCAGAGGTCCGAGCGCAAAGACTCGCAGTTCTTCGGGCACTTCTTCGTCGATGAGAGCGCGCAACGTATCGATGCGCACGGCGTTCTCGCGGGTATAGAAGACCCGCTCACCAGGCTGGATCGCGGCGTCGTCACGCGGGGCATACAGCTCAGCGATGGTGCCTGGCCTCGGCTCTGACAGGGCCAGGCGATTGATCCATTCCGTCAGGTCGATGATCGATTCCATGTCGACCTGACTCCCATTGGCCAGGTAGCAGGAGTTCACCACCGAGGAGTAGTACTCAAGATCGCAGGCGATGATTCGGCGTCCATGCTGCTTGAGATAGCGAGCCACTATTCCCGAACCGGAAAAGACATCAAGAACGTCAAGCTTGTCTCTACCGAGCCGGCCTTTCACCCGCTCCACCGCCTCGCCAATGAAGCCGAGCAAGGCGCGCTTGTTTCCGATGTACGTGAGAATCTGCTCGCTGAGAAAGGACTCCGACTCAGCGCGGACCGGGTGCTTGAAGACTCTCTCGGTGCTGGGCTGGGACTGCATCGTGCTCACAGGTGGTGCTGCCACGGGTCTGGGTGCTGGAATTTCAACAGGACGGAGACTTGCTGTCCAGAGTTGCTGGGAACTGAAGACAATCCGCGCACCCCCGGGCCCCGGCTTCACGGTAGGCTCTCGGTTCGGACGAGAGCATCATCAGCGGAGGTAAACGATGCACAACAGAATCACTATCTTGATCGTCGGATGTGCCTTGCTGTGGGCGAGTCTGGCCTTCGCGGCCCCCACCAAGTTGAGCCAGCAGGGCCGGCTGACCGACGCAGACGGCTCGTCACTCACCGGCGCTCACGGCATGACCTTCAGTCTTCACGATGCCGAGAGTGATGGCGCCGAGTTGTGGCGCGAAGAGCGAGTCATTGATTTCGAAGAAGGCTACTACTCGGTGGTTTTGGGAACACTGGTCCCCCTGGATGACCTGATGTTCGCAGACGGATCGGCGTGGCTCGAGCTCGCCGTCGACAACATCGTGTTGATGCCCCGCCAGGAGGTGGTCTCGGTGCCCTATGCACTGCGCGCGGCAG
>CAZEIY010000473.1:0-3572 GCA_964512375.1 uncultured Rickettsiales bacterium
GCGGGCGGCATCGTCTCCTTCGTGCAGCACCTCAGCAAGAACAAGAAGCCCCTGCACGAAGATCCGGTGTATCTCAATGGCACGAAAGACGACATCGAGTGCGAGATAGCGATGCAGTGGTCCACTGCGTACAACGAGGCCACCTTCTCTTTCGCCAACAACATCAATACCCAGGAGGGGGGTACCCACCTCAGCGGCTTCAAGGCGGCACTGACTCGTACCTTGAATTCCTGGGCAGGGTCCCAGGGTCTTCTTAAGAAATTGAAGGACACCAACCTGCAGGGTGACGATATTCGTGAGGGCCTCACCTGCATTATCTCGATAAAAATTCCTGATCCGCAGTTCGAAGGTCAGACCAAGACCAAGCTGGGAAACAGCAACGTCAAGGGGATTGTTGAGTCCATCGTCAACGAGCAACTCGGTTACTACCTCGAGATGAACCCTGCAGTGGGCAAGATCGTGGTCGAGAAGGCCGTCGAGTCACTGCGAGCCCGGGAGGCCGCGCGTAAGGCCAGAGATCTGGCTCGACGCAAGACGGTGCTTGATGGTGGAGGTCTGCCTGGCAAGCTGGCCGACTGTCAGGAGAAGGACCCGACGAAGTGCGAGGTCTACCTGGTCGAGGGTGACTCCGCCGGTGGTTCAGCCAAGTCTGCCCGGGAGCGCAAGTTCCAAGCCATCCTGCCCTTGCGAGGCAAGATCCTGAACGTCGAGAAGGCACGCTTCGATCGCATGATCTCCAGTCAGGAGATCATCACGATGATCACCGCTCTCGGGACTGGAATTGGTCCTGGTGAGTTCGATCTGGAGAAGCTCCGCTATCACCGCGTCATCATCATGACCGACGCAGATGTTGACGGCGCTCACATCCGAACCCTGCTCTTGACCTTTTTCTTCCGCCAGATGCCCGAGCTGGTTCAAGGGGGCCATCTCTATATCGCGCAGCCTCCTCTCTACAAGGCCAAGAAGGGCAAAGGTAAGGCTATCTACCTCAAAGACGACAAGGCCTTGACCGACTATCTGTTTGAGCGCGGTGCTCGGGAGCTGCTCGTTGAGGCGAGCGGTGGCGAGAAGATAGAGGGCGAGCCGCTGCTGACTTTCCTTTCGGCGCTTCGGTCCTATCAGGGGCTCCTCGGCAAGGTCTCTCGGCGCTTTGATGCGCGAGTCGTCCAGGCCTTCGTCGATTGCTATGAAGGGAAGACCGCCGAGATCGTTCGTGATGAGGGAGCGATGAAGTCACTTCTTGGAGACCTCAAGAGCACTCTTGAGTCACGATTCAAGGCGGATGATCTACGTCTCACGCAGCTGGAGCTTCAGCATTCGGGTGCTGTGGATGCCTTCGAGATCCACTGCCGTACCCGTCAGGGCGGAATTGAACGCCGCACCCACATCGGCTGGGACTTCCTCCATGCCGGTGACTTCCGGCAAGTGCAGTCGCTGCATGAGCAGGCGAACAACATGGGTCGCGCTCCATTCCGTCTGGTTCGGCAGCGTGGCGAGCCGCTGTCTTTCGATTCCAGCATGGCGCTGTACAAGCACGTCGATTCGGAGTCCCGCAAGGGCTACGACATTCAACGATACAAGGGACTGGGAGAGATGAACCCCGAGCAACTCTGGGAGACCACGATGGATCCCACCGTGCGCTCCCTGGTTCAGGTCAGGGTCGATGATCTGGTCGAAGCAGACGAAATATTTACGTTGCTCATGGGTGACGAGGTCGAGCCGCGTCGAAACTTTATTCAGACCAATGCGCTCAATGTTCAGAACCTGGATGTTTGATTGATGCCTGCTGATAGCGCCGCATCGCGGGTGTTGGGCACCGGCTTCTACGTGCCGCCGAGGGTCGTCACCAATGATGATCTGAGCGAGCTCATGGACACCACCGACGAGTGGATCCGGCAGCGCTCGGGTATCGAGGAGCGCCGTTACTCCGATCCTGAAGATACCCCTGCGGCAATGGCTGAGAAGGCGGCGCGCGCGGCCGTTGCTGATGCGGGGCTCGAGCTCAGCGATATTGACACGATTCTGGTCGCCAGCTTGAGCCCTGAACACTTCTTCCCCGGCACTGCCTGCTTTCTCCAGGATCGACTGGGCCTGCCCGGCACGGCTTGCATGGATATCCGCAACCAGTGCACTGGACTTATCTATTCCCTTGCGACAGCCGATGCCTTTGTGCGTTGTGGTCAGAGCCGCAATGTTCTGGTGGTTGGTACCGAGGTCCACTCGACGGGAATGGACTTTTCTGATGCTGGCCGGGACGTCAGCGTGCTCTTTGGTGATGGAGCGGCCGCGATGGTCATTGGACCGAGCGACGACCAGTCCAGGGGATTTCTTGCTCACTGTCTGCACGCTGATGGAAGCGGTGCTCGGAATCTCTGGGTGCCCTCACCAGGTTCGTCGATCTTCCCGTTTCACGCGCCGCCTGACATGTTCGAGGACCGCTCCGTTTATCCCCAGATGAACGGCCGCGCTGTCTTCAAGCACGCGTGTACCCATGTGCCAGCCGTGATCATGGAGACCCTCGGCAAGGCGGGCTACGAACTCGACGACATCGATCTGCTTGTGCCCCACCAGGCGAACATGCGGATCAACGAGATGATTGGGAAGCAGCTGGGGCTGCCGTCTTCGAAGGTCATTCACAACATCCAGCGATACGGAAACACGACGGCTGCTTCCATTGGCATCGCCTTCCACGAGGCTCGTGAGCAGGGTCGCATCGAGGACGGTTCTCTGGTCATGCTGGCTGCATTCGGCTCCGGGTTCACCTGGGGTGCTTCTCTGTTGAGGTTTTGAGTTGATCGATCTCTCTCTACGGCGCCTGTACTTCGTTACGGGCAAAGGGGGCACCGGCAAGACAGCTGTCTGCGTCGGCCTTGCTCGTGCCCTCGCTCGTCGCGGACGGAGGGTGCTGGTGCTTGAGGTCGATGCGCCCCGGCCCAATCTTCCTTCGTATTTTGGAGGTGAATCCAGCTACGAGCCCAGGGTGTTGGCGCCCAGGATCGAGGGCGCGAATATCGACTTCTACTCGGCATTGCACTCCTATGTGGAGTCTGTCGTGCCGGTGAAGAGCATCGTCCGGTTGATCCTTCGTAACAAAGTAGTGCGGATTTTCCTCTCGGCGACTCCAGGGGCGCGTGAGCTCGTGGTGCTATCGAGAATCTGGGAACACAGCTTCGATCCGCGCTGGGATCACATCATTGTCGACCTTCCAGCCTCGGGACACGCCGTGGCCTTGTTCCGTTGCCCCTTCCTGGCGCAACAGACCTTTGACCGCGGTCCTCTTCGCATGCGCGCCGGCGAGATCGCCGAGCGCTTCACCGACCCCGAGGTCACTTCACTGTTGTTCTGTGCTCTGCCCGGTGAGATGCCTATCAACGAGACCCTCGAGACGCGGGATCAGATCGTACGAATGGGCCTCCCTCCGGTCGGCGGCGTCCTGCTCAACCGCTACCCGGACGAGCGCCTGACATCAGGTGATGAGGAGCTCCTTGAGCTGCTTGCCTCGGCAGGCGATGAGTTGCCTTCACGAGTGCGCGAAGTGGTCGAGGCGGGTCGTGAGATGCGCCGCGAGCAGG
>CAZEIY010000474.1:0-3567 GCA_964512375.1 uncultured Rickettsiales bacterium
GTCTTGAAGATGGGGTAGCTAAGATCGAAGACGCTCTTCTCAAGACGGCATCTTCGGGTCGAATCGTTGAGCTGGAGGGACAAGCGACTGCTCAGCCGGGTCTGTGGTTGCTGCAGAGGTTCGGTCCGCCGGCATCCCGTCGTGGTGGGCCTGTACCGATGTTTGCAGATCTTCAACTGCACGCAGCTACTCGCAAGCTGCCGATGTCTCTCGTACATCGGCTGATTCCGGTGCTCTCACCGCTCACTGGTGCGTTGCAGGGTGAACTCGACCTGACCGGACAGCTAGGAGCACCTGTGGCGCACATGGAGGCGAGACTGCTCGGGGGACGGGTTGCACGAGAGGAGTTGCGCGAATTGCGCCTGGAGTTGGCCCTAGAAGGCGAGAAGGTCTACGGCGAGCTGCGCGTGCAGGGCAAGAGTGGTGGCAGCTTGGATGCGAAGGTGTTCTCTTCGCTGAAGGTGGAGCCGGGCCGCAGTCTCGAGGAGATGCTCTCTTCGCCCGATTTGAGCGCTGAAGTAACGGGGGATGGCTTCCCGCTCGCTTTGGTGAGCGCCTTTCTGCCGGGCACGAGTGAGCCGTCCGGAGCGCTACGTATCGATGGCCAGATCACTGGCTCGTGGTGGTCACCGGAACCTCAGCTAGCCCTCGAAATGTCCGGTGCGCGACTTTGTCATGAGCCGAGCTCGGTCTGCTACGAGGAGCTCAGGTTGGATGCGAGCCTGGAGACGGGTCGACTGGCGCTACGGGAGTTCTCTTTTCGAACCATTCCGCAAGTCCGAAACCCTCTGGATCTGGTGAGAAGCGCACGCTCCACCCTTGAGGATGCTCGCTTCGGCATCGCAGGCTTCGTGCTACTCGATGGCATGCGTCCTAAGTGGACCGAATTGGATTTCGATCTGGAGCGAGCGTGGGCTTCGTATACAGAAGAGGTCAAGGTGCAGATCGATGGAGGCCTACGGCTACGAGGCTACTACCCGGCTCTGAAGCTCAGCGGCGAAGCAGAGCTCCAGAACATGAGGGTAGATCTCGGTCGCTCAACGACCCGCCGCGAGGTTCAGAGTCTGGAGCTACCGGAGCAGCTGCGAGTTCATCGCACGTCCTCCGGAGATGAGGGAGAAGGAGGAACGGCGCTGGCGGCTGCTGAGGAGGGGGCTCCTACCGTACTCGACAGGCTGCTGGATCAGGGTGAAGCGGATATCACATTGCGGATGGGGAACAATGTGCGCGCCGCCCTTGCGGTGGGCATCGCTGGTCAGGGAAGCGAGGCTCTCTCGGCCTTGAACCTGCTCGGTAGCATCGAGCCAGATCTTCTTCTGGGAGGAGAACTGAACCTGCGTCACAAGTCGAGAGAGAGCGCGGTGACCGGCGCAATCAAGATGCAACGAGGTAGCCGATTGAAGGTGCTGACTCGGGACTTTGAACTAGAAGAGGACAGCTTCATTGAGTTCGTGGGCAAGGTGCCTGACAGTCAGTTGAACCTGCGTGCAACCTATAGCTCGCGGTACGGCCCCGTCACCGTGGTGGTGAGCGAGCGGATGGCCTCTCCAAGCATTCGCTTCGAGTCTGAGGTCTTCGAGGACCAGGCCGACATTCTCAGTATTCTTGTTACCGGAAAACCCATTGCTGAACTGAGCACTGCAGAGGGTACACAGGCTCTCTCTGGCGTTGCGGGGGCGCTGGCCGGCTTCGGAACCAAGGCTTTTGGCAAGTACACGCCGTTCGATTCGCTGGTTGTGGACCTTGGTGACGACCTCTCGTCGGGTTCGGCAGAGGCCGGCAAAGCGCTCGGACCGAAGGTTTTTCTTGTGACCCGCTTTCGTTGGGGTACCGAAGAGGGGGAGAATCGGATTGAGGGTCAACTCGAGGTGCAGATCAACCCACGTCTGTATCTGGAGACCGTCATGGGAGATCGCCTGCAAGGCGCTATTCAACTCGTTTGGAAGCGGCAATTTTAGGGGAAGGAGGATTCGATGATTCGAGCGATTGTTGGCACGTTGTTCCTCTTTGCCGGTGCCTTCGTCTACACCTACAACACGGAGTCACCGGGTCCGAAGCTGGTCTTTCGGGTCGAGCACGACAATCGGGTTTTTGGCGTGGGTGAAGACGAGACAGCAGCTATTCTTCTCGGCATAGGTGTTCTGATGCTGGCCTTGGGGGCGTTCCGTTGGTTGAGAAGGAACACTTCAGTTGCGGAGCAGGAGGGTGATCAGTGAGCGAGCTACGCCTGCAGATTCGGAGCCCGGATGCGCTGCGCCAGCAGTGGAACCGCAGCTTGAAGCATGGTGCGCTCATGGGGGCTATCGAGCCGGTACCTACGGTAGGAGCTACGGTCAGGGTGACGATTGTGCCGGGCTGGGGTGGGCCTTCGGTAGTGATTGAAGGGACGGTTCTTCAAGCAACTGCTGCCGCATCAGTCGTACAGCTTGACGGGCTGAGCGAGGAAGCCGCCGAGGCTCTGAAGGTCCTGGGAATCAGCGAGGCAGTGGCACGACCCTCTGCCGAAGAGTCTGCTCCAGCAGCCGAAGAGCCTGTTCCGGCAGCCGAAGAGTCTGCTCTGGCAGCCGAAGAGCCAGCCTCAAGAGAGGTTGAAGTCTCTGCCGAGGAGAACTCGGAGGCCCCTGGCGAAGAAGTTCCTCCTCCTCCTCCTCAGGGTGCCTTTGCGCCTCCTCCTCAGGGTGCCTTTGCGCCTCCTCCTCAGGGCGGTGCCTTCGCGCCTCCTCCTCAGGGCGCCTTCGCGCCGGTATCGCAAGGGGCTGCGGCTGCGGCAGTTGCACCACCAGCCGGGGCTGCGACCAAGGTTGAGTCGAGCAAGAGTGTCGACCTTAGTGACCCGCGCCAGATCACCGCAGCTGCAGGAGCGGGTACTCCGGCGGCTGTCGCTCTTCTTCCAGCGCCAAGTCACGAGGGTGATTTTGGCCCATCCGGGTGAGTTTCTCTCGGACATGCTGATGGCCGAGGGCCTGGTCACTCGTGAGAGTTGGAACAGCGTGCTGCGCGCTCAGGGACTCACCGGTATGAAGCCTGGAGAGATTCTGATCGGGAGCGGGAAGCTTGCACCCAAGCAGTTCAATGAAGGTATCCGTGCCCGTGCCGAGAGAATCACGCAGAACCTGATGGGTATGAACTTTGGTCGCTTCAGCTTCCATCCCTATGAGGAGCTCAAGAAGATATTCCCTTTTGACCGAGTTGATCTGCTCAGCCTTTTGCTGAGCTATCACCGCAAAGCGGTGTCTCGACTCGGTGATGAAGACGTCTACAAGCAGACGGAAGACTTCTACCGCCTGCACGTTCAGATTCCCCCGAACCGCACCCCTTTTGTTGCCGAGCTCGAGCTGAGCGAGATCGAGACGCACTTTGCGAAGACAGTGATTCCTGCGGGGTGGCCCCTGGCCGAGATGCTGGCGTTACGAGAGATGGAGGAGCGATCCTTGCTTCGCTTTGTCCTCATCCTGCAGGGCATGGGCATTCTCGAGTTTGTTGAAGAGGAGGGCGCCCGAGCCAAGAGGAACCGTTCAGAGCGGTATCTCTATGAGACCTTGGGTGACATCACCCGTCGCAATGCAT
>CAZEIY010000475.1:0-3563 GCA_964512375.1 uncultured Rickettsiales bacterium
AGCGGGGGCCAAGGGAGTCAGCGCACGTACACAAACCAGGTCGCGGTGGCGTTGGTCGCTGGGTTTCCGTAGGTGTCGCACTCCCATCGGTAGGAGCCGCCTGTTGCCGCTCCCATGTTGAAGTGGGCCGAGCTATGAATCCAGAACGGGTGGTAGGAGATCGAACCGACGGGCCCCACGGTTGGATGGCCCCAGATCCCTCCCGAGCTGTCTCCCCAGTTCTGCGGGGATGCCCCCAATATCGAGGTGTCGTCCGAGTAGACATCGACCGTGCCGCTGGTCGGCGGATTGGAATTGCTTACGCCTGTGAAAAAATCCAGCACAGACGCAGCAGATGAGCCCAGGTTCACCTTTCTACCCACGCTGGATATCTCGCACTGGAATCGAATGGACTGGAAGCCAATCTGACTCCGCAACTGCCCCAGTCCGGAGCGGGTAACCTGGCCAGCGCCTAGGGCAGCTGCCGCAATACCATCCGCCCAGCCACTCTCGTTCGGAGCCCCGCCGGGAGACCAGCCAGTGGTGGTGTCGTAGCCGGCTACACGCGTCCACCCACCCCCATCCGTCGTCATGTCGCAGTACGCCTCGAATGCGCCTGTGCCGTCTGGGTCGATCCAATAGGTGCCATCAGCCGTACCGCCACTACCCAGCAGATCCAGACAGGAGGTCGCTGGGCAGGATTGCGCGCCGGGGTAGGCCGATGAGTCATTGTCGTTGCAGTCGTCAGCAGCGACCACGCAGTCGCCATCCAGGTCCTCCTGGGAACAGCTGGCATTCCACTCGGCCGTGCCGATCGAGAGATTGCTACCGGATGATCCGAGGTTGTTGGACACAGAGCCGGGCGGGCCCTCGTTCATGGCCCAGTAGCTCTCCAGACCCCCGAAGGAGGCGGGAGTGATAACCCCCTTGGCCATGTCGAGGATGTCCTCGGTGCTGGGGATCGAGGAGCGCAACTGTAGTTCGCTGATCCTCCCACCGAAAAACTTCTCGTGGTAGCCATACTTGCTGAGGTAGGAGCCAACGGTCATGGTGCCGGTGGAAAGTTGTTGCGAGTGGAGCGAGAGGTTCTCGGTAACCACCGTCCCCCCGTTGACCATGCCCGCGCCGTAGCTGCTCCCATCCCAGTAGGCGAACACGTAGCTCCACTGCTCAGTTGGTGCCGCGAGCGTGGTGGTGCTGTCACTGATCTGGTTGACGCTGATATAGAGGGCACCGGTTGCGTGTAGCCCGAACTGGAATCTCTGACCACCGGGCGGCGACCCGCCAGACGAGTCCCTGCCGATCACCATGATCGCTCCTCCCACACCGCCGATCGGGTAGACCCAAGCCCCAATCCACTTGGGAGCACCACCCAAGACCGAACCGGGGGTGCTCCCCACCGTCACGATGTCGTTGTCGAACTCGAGGCTATAACAGCTGCCCGGTGTGAGAGCGTTACAGGGCGGCTGGACCGTGACCGATTGCGATGATGCCGGGCCGACGACCTGTCCATCCGATGCCCGCACCTCACAGGACCAGCTTTCCTCAACGCTGGTCGCTGAAGAGTCGACAGTCGATGTGCTGCTCGCGCTTCCACCGGTGAGATCCCAGGCGCCCTCCGCAGTCCCGTTGCGAGACCAGTTGAAGTCGTAGGTGAGGGCAGGGTCGACGTTGTCGTCGACATCGGGGTCACTCGAGGGGCTCGTGAGCGAACAGACCAGATCATCGCTGACGGTAGCCGAATTGGGCGTAAGTCCTACAACAGGTGCCGTGGGTACTGTATTGGCAATGACCAGCGAGTTGCTGCTCACCATCGCTCCGCTGGCTGCGCCATCGATTGGCGTCACCTCGACCATCAGCTCGTCGTTCTTGACGAAGCTGCTCGAGCCCAATGTAGCCCCCTGGCCGGCGTCGGTCGTCGTATTGAGCCACCATTGATAGGTGTAGGTGGGGCTGTCGGCGGGGTCGGGGTCGAGCCAGCCGTCGATCACCGGAGTCAGTGTCGAGGCGGTGTAGGCCGGATTGGGGCTCAGCGTCGCGCTGGTGATCTGGGGTGGCGTGTTGAGCACCGTGACCGTGTTGCTCTGGACCGCAACACCGGCGTCCGTTCCATCGCTGGGAGTGACCTCCACGTCGATGGTGTCGCCCTTGTCGAAGTCGGTGCCGGAGATGGTGGCCGAACTGCCCGCCGACTGCCCATTTACTGACCACAGGTAGCTAAAGCTGACCGTGTCGCCAGGATCGGCATCGGCAGCCCCCTGGGGCGTCGCGGTCAACGTGCTCGTCTCGGTGGGGTCGCTGGGGTCAAGCAGCACAGAGACGATGCTCGGGGCGCTGTTGGAGACCACTACCGCGGCGCTTGTCACGGTGGCCCCGGCGTCATCCCCATCGTTGGGCGTCGCCTGACACACCAGGGGCTGATCTCGGTCGAACATCGTGCCATCGATGAAGGCGTTGTTCGAAACAGGCAAACCGCTCACCGTCCAGCTGTAGTCGTAGCTCTCGCTGTCGGCAGGATCCGGATCTGCCCAGCCCGACGGCAGGCAGGTGAACACCGTCGCCTCGCTGCCAGCGCTCGGGTCGATGGCCACACTGGTCGCTGAGGGCGCGGAATTGACGACTACCACGTGGTTGCTCTCGACGCTCTCACCGGCGTCGGTGCCATCGTGGGGGGTCATCGTTGCCCAGATCTCGTCGTTCTTGTCGAAGGAAGCGTCGCTCAACTCGGCGACGCTCTCCACGTTGTCCTGCACGCCGTTCACGAACCACAGGTACGAGACGGTCACTGCGTCACCGTCGGGATCGGTGGTCGAGGCCAGGGCGCTGAGGACATCGCCTTCCCTGGGATCGGGGACGAGCCCCAGAATCATCGTGGCAGATGGCGGCGAGTTGACGATGAGCACTGCATCCTCAACCGGATCACCCAACTGCCCGTTGCTGTTGTAGGGCGTCACTACGGCACGCCAGTTCTCTCCCTTGTGGGTCTGGGGCGACTGGATCGTCAGGAATCCCGAATATTCAGGCCGCTCCTGATCATCCACAAACCAGCGCAGGTCGTAGACGCTGGTCTCGGTGGTGACTAGCGCGAACAGCGTGTCGGTGGTGGTCGGCTCGTTCGGTTGCACGTCCACCTCTGCGGTACGCGCGAAGCCATCGCAGTCCTGGTCGACAGCATCATCGGGGTCGTCGGCGCCGGGATGGATGGACATGTCTGTATCGTTGCAGTCATCCCCGCCGCTTTCGATGCTGGCGAAACCGTCCCCGTCGGTGTCGACTCCGTCGCTGCCATCACAGTTCTGGTCGACTCCATCGCCATAGCTATCATCGGCCCCAGAGTGGACCTCGGCGTCATCGGGCTCACAGTCACTGTCGTTGGGGACGCCGTCGTTATCCAGATCGTTCGCGTCACCGTCGGCACCGTCGCAGTTCTGGTCGACATCATCGCCGTACGGGTCGTCTGCTCCTGGGTGGATGAGAGGATCGCTCGGAGCGCAGTCGTCCGCGTCGAGCGAGCCGTCGTCGTCGAAGTCGTACAGGACGTTTCCCTGGGTGGCGCAGCCAAGACCCGTCAGGGCAATGCCTAT
>CAZEIY010000476.1:0-3563 GCA_964512375.1 uncultured Rickettsiales bacterium
CGCAGCGGCACGGCCATCGTGTTCATCAACCAGATTCGTATGAAGATTGGCGTGATGTTTGGCTCACCCGAGACCACCACGGGGGGGCAGGCGCTCAAGTTCTACAGCTCCACGCGTATCGATATTCGACGTATTGGTTCGATTAAGTCGGGGGATTCGGTGGTGGGAAACCGTACCCGGATCAAGGTGGTCAAGAACAAGTTGGCTCCTCCGTTCCGACAGGCTGAGGTCGAGATCCGCTTTGGCGAGGGCATATGTCGCTATTCGGACCTCCTCGACCGGGGCCTGGATGCCGGGATCTTGAGTCGCAGCGGAAGCTGGCATAGCTGGGGAGAGACTCGACTGGGTCAGGGGCGGGAGGCCGCAAGAGAGTGGCTTCGTGAGCATCAAGAAGACGCAGAGCGTCTGCGAGCAGAGTTGTTGGTGAGTGTGCTGGGGCCGCCGGAGGAATTGGTCGCAGCCGAGGCGTGATCACGTAACGACGAACAGTGCTTGCCTCTGGTGGCAGCGTCGGCGGGGTCTTTCCCGTCGGCGCATGCCTGGCAGGAGTCTCAGCCTCCTTCGTTCGTTCCAGGTGCGAAGTCCAGCCCCTTGCCGCATGACCCGCAGTTGATTCCCATGGGCCACTGCTCTGCCTGAGGGGAGACTCTGCAGGATTCCTCGCAGGCAGGGCAGGGAATGATTCCGCCGAGCACCAGAGTCTCTTCACCCATCTTCAGCTTGAACAGCACCAGGCCCGTGATCAGGAAGGTCGGCACCAGAACAAAGTGGAAGAACATGATGGGAAGTGAGAGCAGGGCGAGGAGCCAGCACAGCGCCAGGCCCTTGAGCGCGCGCTTGCGACGATCTCTCAGGCTCAACTGCTTGCGGTAGATGGTTCCTCGGGTGGGCTTGAGGTCTCGTCCTGAGACCTCGACCTCGAGGGCTTCTCCCTGCTCAATCCAATCGGGTGATGCTTCCATGGAGTCTCTGGATTCCGGGTCCGTGGTTCAGTGTTTCTGAGGCGGGAGTCGCTCGCCGGAGTGGTAGAGCCAGCGCCCCTCGTGGAGAACGAACAGGCTGCGTTCGGAGAACGAGGTGTCGTGGCCATCCTGGCTCAGCGTGGCGCGGAAGGCCACCAGGGCCTGAATGGGTCCCTCTTCCTCATCGATCAGTTCGAGCCCTTCAAACCGGGTCTTCGATGAGAACTGCTGTAGCTGCAGGTGCCAGCGAACGACGTCATTCTCGAAGTGCGGTCCGGAGGGGTGGGTGGTGGAGATGATGTAGTCACACAGCGCCAGCGAGTAGGCCGAGAATCGGGAGCGCATCACCGCGGACGCCCCCTTCGTCGGTCCTCCGCGGTGCAGTGGACCGCAGCAGCGCTTGTACTTGCGTCCACTGTGGCAGGGGCAGAGCTGGATGCTGGATGCACTCACGGCGAATGCTTCAAGCCCATCTTGAAGTTGTGGCGCTCGAAGGGGTTCCGGATGCGAAGTTGCATGGCTTCCAGACCGCCCGTGCGTGTCAGGAGCTCATCGACCTGCTGTTGTTCCGCGCCTTCGAGGCCCTGGTAGTGGGCGAGCGGCCTCTGTGCCATCCATTGAGTGAATGTGATCAGCTTGCGAGTTCCCTTGCGCCCACCGATCACGAAATCGTGATCGCCGAGGCTGCGCGGCACTCGGGACGCTTCGGGATTCTGGTCGCAGTAGGAATCGATGGCGTCAACCAGATCCTTCAGGAAGCTGAACTGCTCGCCGAACAAGGTCTTGAGGATCGGGTCCAGGGTGGTGGGGACTTCATCGCGGAGGAGGAAGCCACCCCACTCATCGGTCGGGTTGAGCATTCGCTTCATCCATCCGGTCAACTCGGGTGCCTTGTCGAACAAGCTGCGTGATGCAGGGTCCCTGTAGAGGTGCGCCCACAGCGGTCCGAGCAGCGCGAAGTCACCCAGACAGGGTCGTCCTCCGAGCAGGTAGCTGTGTCGAGCGAAGTGTTCGTCGAGCCCCTCGATCAGTCCTGCCGTGAAGGATTCAATCCCTGGGATGGTCTCCTCGCTGACACCCACCAGCGGTAGGTAGCTCGACATCTTCTTTGCCATGGGCTCGGCCAGGGGGCGGCCTATGAAGCGCGGCAACCACGGGAAGCCGAAACGAGCAAATTCGTTGCGAGCGAAGCGGGAGTTTTCCTCGAGGTTCCAGCGGTAGTGCAGCGCGGCAATGGGAAGCCATTCGTCTGCGTGGAGTTCAATGAGTAGGCTCACCAGGCGCTGGGTCGGTCCACGAGGAGTGAGAGCGGGTTCCGGGAACTCCTTCTCCAAGAAGTCGATGATCTCGCTCGTGTCCTGCATCCATGTGCCGTCAGGTCGGAGCACGGTGGGCATGATCGGCTTGCCGACGGCACGGCGGATGGTGGTGCCAAGTTGCCTGGCGCTGGGGACCTTGTCCTCGAAAGGGATTCGCTTGAAGCGCAGATAGCTGCGCGTCTTCGCCGAGTAGGGTGAGACCGGCCAGCCGTAGTGTTGGAAGAGGGCGTTCATAGGGAGGCGGGAGCATATCAGCGTGCTCAGGCGAGTGGCAGGGCTGTCCGGCCGATGCGCCGGCTGGCAGGATTCGGACGAATCGATTGAGGGTTGTGACGTGATCTCCGGGCGTCTGCTGTGTAGGGTGCCGCCCGCAAGGAGGCCCCATGGTTTCGCAGATATTCTCTTCTGATCGTTGGCGTACCGTCGCCGGCTTTGACTTCCAGGACATCACCTACCATCGAGCGGTGGGGCAGGGGACGGTACGCATTGCGTTCAATCGTCCAGAGTGTCGCAATGCCTTTCGTCCAGCCACAGTGGATGAGCTCTTTCAGGCCCTGGAGCATGCGCGCACGACACCAGACGTCGGCTGCGTCTTGCTCACCGGCAATGGTCCTTCGCCCAAGGATGGTGGTTGGGCCTTCTGCTCGGGCGGAGATCAGCGCATCCGCGGTCGGGATGGCTACAAGTATGAGGGGGCCTCGGGCGAGGGTCCTGATGCCGCTCGTCTGGGCCGCCTGCATATCCTCGAGGTGCAGCGACTGATCCGCTTCATGCCCAAGGTAGTCATCGCCGTCGTGCCAGGTTGGGCTGTGGGAGGTGGACACAGCCTGCATGTGGTCTGCGACATGACCATTGCCAGCGCTGAGCACGCGATCTTCAAGCAGACCGATGCGGATGTAGCCAGCTTTGATGCTGGCTATGGCTCCGCTTATCTGGCACGGATGGTGGGCCAGAAGAAGGCCCGGGAGATCTTCTTCCTGGGCCGCAGCTACTCGGCACGTGAGGCATTCGAGATGGGCATGGTCAATGCCGTAGTTGCCCACGAGGAGCTGGAGGATACGGCCTTGCAGTGGGCTCGCGAGGTCAACGGCAAGAGCCCGACCGCGCAGCGCATGCTCAAGTTCGCCTTCAATATGGTGGACGATGGCCTGGTCGGTCAGCAGCTCTTCGCAGGAGAGGCCACTCGGCTCGCGTACGGCACGGATGAAGCCGTCGAGGGCCGCAACGCATTTCTCGAGAAGCGCGACCAGGACTTCACGGACTTTCCCTGGCACTACTGAAG
>CAZEIY010000477.1:0-3544 GCA_964512375.1 uncultured Rickettsiales bacterium
CCAAGACCGCAAGCACCTCGCGCAGAAGTGGGATCGCCTCGTCGGAACGCCCGACATTGGCGTAGTTGATCGCAAGCTGCTTCACGCAGTGCTGCAGCTTCGCGTCGTCGGAGTCCAGGGATGCACGCATCCGCAGCAGAAGTCCTTCGAGCACGGCGATCCGCTCGGTTCGGTCGGCGATCAGATCCGCAGCGCTGATCCGCAGGCTGAGTGTAGTCCGGTGGTCGGGCCCCAGGCGTTGCTCGACGAGCTCCAGGTACTCGGCGAACTCAGACTGGGCTTCTGGACTTCGGTCCCCCTTGGCCAGGCGGGCAAAGAGGGCGAGCCCGCCGCGCACAAGCTTTGCCTCTTGACCGCTCAGAACCCGTCGATCCTTGTTGCCCTTTTCGGCCTTTTTCCGCCATACCTCGTGTTGTACCAGGGCGGACTCGGCAGACTCGGTCTCGCCCGCTGCCCGCGCTGCTGTGTGAAAGTACAGATAGGCCTGCTCAACGGCCAGGAAGTCACGATGTGGCCGCTGCTTGTGAGCTTCATACGATTGGGAGGCCACCTCAAAGGCGGAGCGCACCCAACCGGCCTCCATGCACAGGGCGGTCAGCGCCCGCGCTGCAGGCAGTGCATTAACTCCCTGGAAGCGCTCCAGGTAGCGCGCGAGGAGCTTCGGATAGTGCGCCCCGGATGTCCTGGGGTCCAGACGCCGCCAGCCATCGACCAGGTGAGAGACTCTCCCAGCAGACTCGACCGAGCGTGCCAGGAAGGTCAAGCCCCGCAAACGGCGCACTGCGTCGCTATTTCGGCCCCCTTCGATGAGGTGGTAGACCCCGTGATGCAGGCCGTAGTGGACGAGCAGAGTCTGAGGCTCACGGACCCGCCAGTCGACAGCGACCTGGCCGAGGCTGGAGTGGGTGGCAGTGAGGCTGGCGACCCGGAGGCGGGGCATCAGGGCTCGACTCTCGCAGCCAGTTCCTTCAGCCAGAGCTGAGACTGACCTAACGCATCCTCGTCGCCCAACGCCCTCTGGTCGACACACAGGTCCTGAACCACCTGAATGCACTGCTCAATCCGGCCGGTCTTTTCCAAGCAGACTGCAAGGCTGCGACGTACTCCTGCCTGGTGTTCCGATCCACCGTTCCCGGCCACCATCATCTCAACAGCTTTCTCCAGGTGGGGCAGAGCCTCCTCGATACGATCTCCTCGGGCCAATCCAACTCCAATGGTCGCCTGCGCCCAGGCAGAGTTGGGGTGTGAAGGACCCAACGCCCGAAGCATGATCTCGGCCGCCTCGGTCCAGCCTGCCAGTGCGCCGTCAAGATCTCCGCGTGCAGCCTGCACGTCGGCCACGCCGCTGAGCGACATCGCGGTGTCCTTGTGACTCAGCCCCAGTTGTTGCCGATCGACCTCATGGACCCGGCGAAAGCAAGTCTCAGCGGCGACCAGATCACCGACTGCGAGGTGGTTGTGGCCGAGGTTATGCAGAGTCATCACCGTCTTGGCATGGTCGGCACCCAGCCGTGCCTTGCGAGCTTCGTAGAGGCTCTCGAGCACCTCGCGCGCCAGGCCGTACTCTTCCAGGTTCTGCAGCGAAATCGACAGGCCATTGAGAGTGCTCTCGGTGGACACGTGATGCGGACCCAAGAGACGCTTCTGCCGGGGAAGAAGTTCCTCGTAGATCGCGCGCGCCTCGGCAGGGCGTCGCGCCCCTCTCAGCGTGTCGGCCAGGCCGGTCCGAGCGACATCTGTGTCCGGGTGGTGGAGCCCGAACTTTGCTTCCCTCGCTGATATGACCCCCTCGAATGCCGCGATGGCCTCGGCGTTTCGGCCGGCCTCTCTGAGCGCCGATGCGTAGTTGTGACCGGCAGTGCTGGCAGGATCATCCACATGCCCTTCCAATGCAGCAACCGCATCCGCAGGGCGTCCCGACGCGATAAGAACGAGGGAGAGCCCAGCCCGAGCAGTCGCCCGCTGCGCAGCAGTGATCTCACTGTGCTGATCCAGAATCTTGACGGCCGCCCGGGACATCTCGACTGCCTCATCCAGGGCTCCCGTCGCCTCAAGAGCAAGTGCAAGATTGTGCTGGGCAACTGCGAGCGAAGGATGATCAGCACCGTGGTCGCAAACCGCTTGCTCGAGGCGCTTCCGAGCCAATTCGAGACCTTGTGCATGGGCGCCAAGATCTCGAAGTACTCCCAGAACCGTGTCGGCGTACTCCTCGCAAGTAGCCCTATCGCCGTGGCGCAACTCTTCGTAGGAAGCCTCAACGAAGGCAGAGGCCATGCCGTCGGGCCAGAGGGCAGCACCCAATGGGTAGATGGTTGGCCAGAGGTCGGGGTGGGCCTGCAGGCCGAGCAGGCCGGTGGGCGCGAGCAGACGACTCCTCGCTTCGGGATGCTCATCGGCTGCAACGAGATGACCAATGCCGTGGCGCTGGCTGTAGTGGGCAAGAGCGGCCGGGGGAGGCGTGGCACGCCCGAGCCGAAGGTGCCGGGCTCGAAGCATCGTGAGACGAACGCGCGGCACCTTAGTGTGCCGCCTGCCAGAACGACAGTAGGCAGCGGGTCGCCGAGAGCGCTGCAAGAAGATCCTCCTTACCCAGCTTCTGCGGTAGGTAGCGAGGTGGCTGATTCGGCGGGTGGACACTCTTGTTGCCGAGCACGCGCAGGCCATGCATGTAAGAGCAGACCCACGGCGCAATCGACCCACCCTTCCTCAAGTCCTCGATCTTGCTGAGCAGGTCACCGCCGGGTTTCTTGCCGCTCGCCTGAATGCTCTCGTTCACAATGCGCTCAGCAAGGGTTCGTGAGAAGGTACACACGAGTTCGACACACAGCGCCCCCTCACCGCGAAGGGCCTCTACCAGGGGCACCAAGGCTGGCGAGAGGGGACCCTCTCGGAGCGGAAGAGCCTGTTCCAGGACTTCTCTGCGAAGGGCGTCGAGCAGTGGATCTTCATCACCACCTACATAAACCCGACCGAGCGCACGATTCATAGAGGCATCCCAGGCCTCAAGTTCATCGACTTGAAGCAATGCGCAGCGGATCGACTCCCCCCGCTCTGAGCGCTTGAGCCAGTGCATTGCTGCAAAGATCAAGGTTTGTACTGCCGTGTCCATGTCGCTGACTCGGTGACCTCCCAGAAACGACAGGCCGACATGCTCGATGCCACCATCCAGATGCTCGAGCGCTATCAAGCTGGCAAAGACCCCGGCCACAGCCCTGCCGTACACATCGTTTACCTGCTCTGTTTCCTCTGGCATCCACAGGGTGAGCAGCTTAGAGAAAGGCGCTTCGCTGGGGGCTGGCTGGCAGGTGGTCCACACACCGTCCGCGATCGATAGGAGCCTGCTTGTGGGATCGGGGCTCAGGTCGTAGCGCCCATCCAGGGCGTTGGCGAGTTGCCCCTCGACACCAGAAGAGGACATCCGCGCAGAGATCACCAGCACATCGCATGGGATGCGAATCGCGCTGCCATGATGCAGCTGAAATTGACGGAAGCCGCGAGGAGTCTCAATGCCTGCCGTATTCACCATGACTGGCCGATAGCGAAT
>CAZEIY010000478.1:0-3528 GCA_964512375.1 uncultured Rickettsiales bacterium
CTCTTGAGTCGAGGATTGGATCAGCGAGTCGTCTGGATCAGCGAGACCCGAGTGGATGCGGTAGACCGTGAGACGCTGCGCTTGATGCGACGCTCAGGCTGTCGGCGCCTACTGTTCGGGATTGAGTCGGGTGTAGACCTGCTCCTGGAGAAGGTGACCAAGGACTTCTCCACCGAGCGAGCACGCGAAGCCGTCGCATTGTGTCAAGAGGAGGGGATCGAGACAGTCGGCCTGTTCATGCTCGGCCTGCCCGGCGAGACGCGGGCGATGACGGAAGAGACTATCCGCTTCTCATGTGACATCGGCCTGGACTTCGCTAAGTACGCAATCACGATCCCCTTCCCGGGGTCGCAACTGTATGCCGATCTGGTGGCCGAGGGGCGACTGAACCGCAACGACTGGGACAACTGGACCACCTTCCAGCCGAATCCAGACCTCCTGCCCTTTGTCCCGAGAGACGTGACCAACGCTGAACTGATTGCGCTGCAACGCGCAGCCACCCGCCGCTTCTACCTTCGACCAACGATGGTGTTCCATCAGCTATTCAAGGTGCGCTCCATCGGTCCGCGCCAGGTCCTACACGGCCTAAGGAGCCTCCTATAGATGACTGACCTACTTCCTCCCCTCCCGATCATCGAACCCTTTCGCATTCGAACCATCGAACCCTTGAAGATGACAACTCTTGAGCAGCGTCAGAAGCTAATAGAAGAGGCCGGCTGGAACCTATTTGCCCTGAAGAGCAGGCATGTGCTGGTGGACCTTCTCACCGACTCCGGCACCGGCGCCATGAGTACCGAACAGTGGGGGGCGGTGATGCGAGCCGACGAGTCCTACGCCGGTGCAGATTCTTATGACCGATTCGCCGAGGTGGTCCAAGAGGTCACCGGCATGCCCGAAGCCATCCCAACCCACCAGGGGCGGGCTGCGGAGCACCTCTTGTTATCGACGATTGTCGAGCCTGGTCAGCGCGTTCTCGGGAACACGCACTTCGACACTACCCGCGCCCACATCGAGCTCCGTGGTGCGTCAGCTGAGGACCTGCCAGCACCAGATCACCCAGACACCACCCAGGGCGGCGCATTCAAGGGCAACATTGACCTCATCGCTCTGGAGTCTGCTCTGAGAGAGGACGCAGCGAATGTGGCGTTGATCATCATCACGGCCACCAACAACGCCTTGGGCGGGCACCCGGTCTCTCTTGAAAACATGCAGCGCACCAGGGAACTCGCACAGAAGTTCAAGATCCCCCTGTTCCTCGATGCAGCACGGTTCGCCGAAAACGCAGCGCTCATCAAGCACCGCGAGCCCGGTCGAGAGCACCAGATTCCCGTCGAGATCGCGTGTGACATGTTCGACCTGTTCGACGGTTGCCTGATGTCTGCCAAGAAGGATGCACTGGTTAACATCGGCGGGTTCATCGCGCTTAGAGATGCAGAGCTTGCTGCTGAGATGCGACAGAAGGGCGTACTCTTTGAAGGGTTTCCCACATACGGAGGTCTCGCCAGTCGCGACCTCGAGGCGATCGCCCAGGGCCTCAGAGAAGTCCTCGATAACGACTACCTCACCTACCGTCTGGCCAGCGTCGCCTACCTGGCTGAAGGACTCGATCGGGTCGGTCTACCCATAATCCGTCCTCCCGGCGGTCACGCGGTGTTCATTGATGCTGGTGCGGCCCTGCCGCACATCCCACCGCACCAGTTTCCCGGTCAGGCGCTTGCCTGTGCGCTCTACACCGAGGGCGGGATCCGGGGTGTCGAGATCGGGTCGCTCATGTTTGGCGAGGCGGCACAAGGCGAACTGCTGAGGCTGGCGCTTCCCCGACGCGTCTACACGCAGAGTCACGCTGACTATGTCATCGCAATTGGAGCACGAATTGTGCGCCGCATCCCCGACATTCGTGGGTTGGAGATCGTCGAACAAGCACGTCAACTGCGACACTTTACGGCAGTGCTTCGTCCCGTCAGCCCATGAGAAGCCCTTGATTTGTCTATCCCCATTGCCAGATGGGCCCGATGGACGCTGCTCTGAAGGAGCCAGAACAAATCAGCAGCCGGACAAAGACCAATCACGCGGTGGTTGAGTTGGAATGGGTATCATCTAAAGCCTCTTGCTGGTCGGCCTGGTCGGAAACGCTTCTCGACCCGAGCAAGTCGAGTTTCTCCATCCGGTAGCGCAATGCGTAGCGTCCGATCGATAGCAACCTCGCTGCGGCGCTCTGATTCCAGTTACAGCGATCCAGCGCTTGCAGCAGCATGCTTCGTTCCAGGGCTGCCAGGTCTATTCCAGCCTCTGGCAAGACAAACTCACCCGACTCGGCTGCCCGAAGGTCAGCCGCTCGAAAACGTATCTCGGGAGGAAGCTCCGAGACACTGATCTCGTCGCTTGGACAGAGGATCACTGCCCGTTCCAGGGCGTTTCGCAGTTGCCGGACGTTGCCCGGCCACTCATACGCACTAAGACAATCCAACGCGGCCGAACCGAGTCGGATCTGAGAGCGCCCAAGTCCTCTGCCCAGCACACTGGTGAAGTGACTAGCAAGGAGAGGGATGTCCCCGTCGCGGTATCGGAGCGCAGGGACAACCACAGGGATAACGTTGAGTCGATAGTAGAGATCCGCACGAAAGCTACCGGCCTTGACTTCTGCTTGCAGATCCTTGTTCGTGGCAACAACCACACGAGCCTTGAACGGTATGTCCGCTGTACCGCCGACTCGCTTGAAGCGGCGATTCTCGAGGGCACGGAGCAGCCTACTCTGAGTGGGCAGGGCCAGTTCGCCGATCTCATCGAGAAAGATGGTGCCATCCCCGGCAATCTCAAACAGGCCCAGCTTCCTCTGCTTGGCATCTGTGAACGAGCCGCGTTCATGTCCAAACAACTCAGACTGAATGAGATTGTCTGTCAGACCGGTACAGTCGACCTCCAGGAACGGGGAGTCCCTGCGCTTGCTTCGTTTGTGGATCGCTCGTGCAACCAGTTCCTTTCCGGTGCCACTCTCCCCATGTACCAGGACCGTAGGCGCTTGAGCATCTTCGAGCCGATGCAATAGTTCAAACAGCCTGTTCATCGCTACAGAGTCACCGATGATCTCGGGGTAACCGGCAGATGAGGAGCGATGGCGCAGAACCCTCAACTCCCGGCGGCGCTGAGAGCTCGCCATCGCGCGGGTGACGACCAACATCAACTCCGTGAGATCGTAGGGCTTGGGGAGGTAATCCGTAGCCCCAACCTCGGTGACCTCGAGGGCCAGTCTGGCCGAACCATGACCAGTGATCATGATGATCGGAAGGTCCTGATCTCGCGCCCTGTAGTCCCGGAGCAAGTCAACGCCCGACCCATCAGGGAGTCGTACATCAAAGATGCATAGCTCTGGCTCACACTGCTTCGCGAGTTCTCGAGCCTCCGCGAGTGAACCAGCAACGACCGGATCGAACCCGTTCGACCGAAGCTCTTCAGCAAGCGACCAACGAATCAGCTCCTCATCATCAACAACAAGTGCAGGGCGGCCAGTCTTCATCCGATTACCTCCTC
>CAZEIY010000479.1:0-1470 GCA_964512375.1 uncultured Rickettsiales bacterium
CTCATGGGATCGAGAGCCATGGTGGAGAAGGTAGTTCCATTCCTGGAGGGGTCAAGGGGCGACATTCCAGCTACCATCATTCCGTGAAGTCCAGCAGCGAAAGAGCAAGCGCAGTTGCACAGTTTGCCGTGCTGTTTCTTGCAGCCGCGCTGCTTCGCTGTTTCCTATCTTCTCGGTTCTTTGGCTGGGAGGAAGGCGACTACGGCAACCTGATGATGATCCGAGAGGTTATCGACAGCGGCTTCACCTGGTTCCGTACCGCACACATGCCTGGCTGGTACTCCATGGCCGCAATGTTGCAGTGGACCCACGAGGACCCCCGCGCCTCGGCCTTGGCAATGACCCTCTGTTTTTCCTCGCTCAATGTCGCCCTCGCCGGACTGCTTGCCAGGAAAGTCCTCAATCCGGCAGCCGGCTGGCTGGCTGGCGGCTGGCTGATTTTTCAACCCGAGATGGCACTGTACGGCGCTTCCACGTTGCGTTCGCCGGTATTCGCGAGTCTTGGTTTTCTGGCAATGGCCTTCCTCATCTGGGGAGCCCGCGCCAGGGGCTTCGGACTGACCGCACTCGCCTTCCTCGTCCGCATGGAAGCATTCGCCAGTTTGTACCTGCCCGCTCTGTGGTCTTGGATGAAAGACCGGGGGCAGGGCTTGCGTAGAATAGGGCTGCCAGTTGTCCTGCTGTTTGGCGTGGTAATCGGCTGGCAAGCCTACATTTCGCTGATACAGGAGCGCTGCCTCGGAGTTGAATTCAACATCGAGGACATTCATCGCTGCTGGGAGACGGCCTTCATTCTGGGCCCCATGACCCAGAACCTGGCGCCCGATGTGCATGGCGGCCAGGAGAGCTTTGCTCTCGGAGCCTGGCTCAAGCAGGGTCTGTTGACGACCTGGGTCCTGCTGTCCTGGACGCTACCGCGCAAGATGAGCTGGGCTGTTCTTGTCGCTGCGGCTGTGGGCCTGGTCGCCCTATTTCGCGGGGTCGGAAGGCCTGGCGGAGCGAGCGTCGCAATCTACGCCATTTTTGCTCTGGGAGTCTGGCTTCTTGAGGGCTTTCTGGCCCACCACGACCCCAACCACAACCTGTACTGGGTGTGGCTTTTGCCCGCAGTGCCGTTCATCGCACTCCTTGGCGCTGCCGGCTGGTTCGCGGTGGATCGGCACCTCCTCGCGGCTCCCGGGGGGATGCGCTTCGCCCTGTTCGCGGCCATGTTGGTCGCTCCCCTTCCCTCCTTTGTATCGGAAGCTGACTACCAAATGGACCGAGCGGAGCGGTGGTACAGGCCACAACTTGAGCTGTCGCGCTGGATGGAAGACACCCTGCCAGCTGGAACGGGAGTGCTGGTCTCAAGCATTCCAGAGGTCTGGCTGAAGCGGCAGGAGAGGGACCTCAGAGTCTACTCATGGTGGCTACTCCCGGATGAGACCCGCGTCGCCGTTGAGGAAGAATTGCTACGTATTCCCGCGCAGT
>CAZEIY010000479.1:1480-3523 GCA_964512375.1 uncultured Rickettsiales bacterium
GCTACCAGGCAGATCCTGGCACCGTCGAATGGGATGAGCTGCCCCCAACTGCCCAGAATCTAAAGTTGAACAGAGTGGGTACCTTCCTCAAGCGCGAGAAAATCCAATATGTCATGTGGTTTGAGGAGGACTGGACAGAAGCACCGTCTATTGCACCCTTCCTGGGCTACCGCTACGACCACCAGGGGCGCCTACAGGACAGCGACGAGCACCAGGCCGGCCCGGTGCTCCTCACCCCGGTAGACCGCACTCCCCCCCTATCTGAGAAGGGCTACGGTTGGATTCTGTATGTGGTCACTGATTCAGACAGTTCTGAACCTGCCATCCCGCCGGGATTCGGCGCCGGGGCGAAGGGCCCGGGTTGGGGATGAGTGGCCCGGGCAAGGGTGCCGACCACAGAACATGGAAAGAGGCCCTCGCCGCCCTGGACAGAAATGAAGAGCCTGAGGTCTTCGTCCGGCTTGCTGACGAGAGCAAGGCTGCTCGCAAGGCAGTCTCCGCTGTACTCTCAGGAGAAGGTGGGCGCGCAATACGAGAGAAGCTAGCCGATGCTCAGGGACTCGACAGAGATACCAATGTAGATCGCTTGCTGAGGCTCGCAGCAGGCAGAGAGGGCCAGGCTCGAGAGCGGAGCAATCCGATCGCAATCAACGAAGCCTTTGAGTGTGCTCACTGCAGTTTCGCCGTCCCTCCTGCCCCAGGCAGTGCGGTGCGAAATCACTGTCCAAGATGCCTACGAAGCCTCCACCTTGACGCGAAGGTGCCTGGAGACCGCAGCTCGAACTGTGGAGGAATCATGGACCCCGAAGGTGCCATCTTCACGGAAGGCAACTTCCGCGTTACTCATCGCTGTAGGCGCTGTGGCTTTACTCGGCGAAACCGCCTGGCGACAGACTGGGCAGTAGAACCAGACCGAACCGATAGTCTGTGGCCTGAGAGAGACTCGAAGCTGAGCTGAGCGAAGGCACTCACGCGGCATTCTTAGGCTTCGGGTTGAGACGGCCCAACCTGCGTTCCAAGCGTGCCCTTCGATCTGCAAAGTCCTGGACTTCGGAAGCCGCCACGGGGGCTAGCGACCTGCTTGAATCTGCCAACTCGATGAATCTACCGACAAGCTCGAGTGCCTGCTTCGGACTCTGCAGTTGCCTCTCAAGGGCGATCGCAGAAGCCCGCCAGGGCCTCGGATCAAGCGCCCCCCGCTCCTCCATCATGCGATGCCACAGTGGCAGTGCCTCGTCATGACGCCCGGTCTTCCTCAAGTGCTCGGCAAGGTGGGCAATGGCTGCATACACAATCTCATCGTGGCTACTTCCTGAACTGAGCCGACGGAGCAGGGCCTCTCCGCGCGCCTGCTCCCCCCGCTGCAGGAGCAGACGTGCGGCGCCAGCCAACATCGACGGCTCGGCCAGACACAGCCCAGGTGCTCGAAGAGAGTGAGCCAGATGACCGCCGAGGGTGAGTAGCGAGAGAAGATCAAGAACATTGTGGTCGAGCACTGCGTACAGAAAACGTGGATCTCCGGTGTGCAGATACCGGGTCCATCGCTCCGGGACCTCGGCACCACTGATTTCAGTGTCGGGACGCGCCACACCAAGGACCCGCCGCTCCAAGACGGACAGGCTGCTGCCGCCAAAAGCCTCTCGATACAAACGAGCACTCGGATGGAGCAGATCGAGATGGGGAAGGGACAGAATGCGATCCGGGCTGATGCGGTTGCGGACCATTCGATCCGCAAGAATATTGCGATCAAACGAGCGACCATTGAACGAGACGAGATAGTCCACGTCATCCAGGAGTCTGCAGAAGTCCGTCAACTGCGCTGTCTCATCTGGCTGCTGACGGAGAAGGAACTGATGGACGTCTACGACACCCCGGTCGCCAATTCGAAGGGCACCGATAAGGAAGGCCAGAGGCGTTCCTGCGGCAGCGACCCGACTTCGACGCTTCCAGGCATCCGCTTCACCCGTACCGCAGGAGCCCCTGGGCAAGCCTGTGGTCTCGAGATCAAAGAACAGCGCGCGCTCCGGCCGAAACCCTGCGAGC
>CAZEIY010000480.1:0-3522 GCA_964512375.1 uncultured Rickettsiales bacterium
TGGAATACCAAGATCGCCGCAGACCCGGCGCGCGTCTCCGATGTCTTCGTCGCTGCAACAGCCGCTCTCCACTTCCGCTTCGACCTCATAGAGCGATAGGGTAACGCCAATGACCTCACAGCCGCGCTCATGAAGGAGGGCAGCTGCCACTGAGGAATCCACGCCGCCACTCATGGCAACGACCACCCGATCCCCGGGAGCAGGTAGCTGAAGACTGCCCTCGACGGAATCGATGACGCTGGGCTGGATCACCCCCGCGCCCCACCTACGATCTCGCGGAGCCGAAGCACCTCGCCGATAAGCGTATCAGCGACATGATCCACCTGAGCTTCGTCATTACTCCGCCCCAGGCTGAAGCGAATTGCCGCCTCAAGCCAGCGCTCATCCTTCGCCAATCCGACCAACACATGGCTCGGATCAAGTGACCCAGAAGAGCAGGCAGAACCAGTGCTTATGGCAATTGATTTCAAGTCTAAGTTCAAGACGAGCCCTTCACCGTCGACGCCGTCAAAGGAGAGATTCGTCGTGTTGGGCAGACGGGCGTCCTGATCACCATTCAGTTCGACACCCTCCAACCCAGCCAGAATTCGTTTCTCAAGACGATCCCGAAGGTGAGCTACGACGGCCATGGACTCCTCTTCAACGTACGAACCAGCGATCTCGGCAGCCTTGCCGAATCCTACGATTCCCGCCGTGTTGTACGTGCCACAGCGCCGACCCCGCTCCTGCCCGCCACCTCGAAGGTAGGCCTCGAACGGCGTCTTCCGCTTCACGTACAAAGCGCCGACCCCCTTTGGTGCATAGACCTTGTGTGCCGACATCGAGAGCAGGTCGACGCCGAGCTCGACGACGTCCACGGGGATCTTGCCAAGAGCATTTACTGCATCGCAGTGAAACAGCACCCCCGCATCGTGAGCGATCTCCACCATTGCCGCGACGGGGTTGACGTTTCCCAACTCGTTATTTGCCAACATAACGGAGACCAGGACCGTGTCGTCGCGAAGAGCCGCCCGAAACTCCTCGAGGTCGTGCCTCCCATGAGAGTCCACCCCAATGCGAGTGACCTCGTAGTCGTGCAGTCGCTCCATGCTCTCAAGGGTGTCCAGGACCGCTGGGTGCTCAATTGCGCTGGTAACGATGTGGCGCCCCTTACCAACCAACGCGTGACCGACTCCAATGAGCGCGGTGTTGTCCGACTCGGTACCGCCACTCGTGAAGAAGACATCTCGAGGAGGCGCCCCAATCAGTTGAGACACAGCCTCGCGCGCCTCATCAATCGCGTTCTTGGGTGCCCTTCCTGCCCAGTGCACTGAGCTGGCGTTCCCCCATTCCTCGCTGTAATAGGGCAGCACAGCAGCAAGGACTTCGGGGGCGACAGGGGTCGTCGCATTGTGATCCATGTAGATGCGCTTCAAAGCAACTCTCCAAGAGATAATGGTCACCAGTCGAAGCGATGTCGTGCTTTAGCTCGAATGGTCGGCGCCAGTCCAGCCGCGCTTCGAGCCGGCTCGCCATCTTGACGCCAATACCTCGAACCCGCAAGAGATCTGATGGAGCTAGGAGTTCACCCCTCTCGACAGCCCTCACAAGTCGGGCAGCGAGGGACGGGCCAACCCCCGGGAGGGCCTCCCAGACGAGTGGATCCGAACAACCTACTGGAAGCCGCCATCCCAGAGCTAGAGCCTGCTGGGGACGCACGTCAGACGGTAACAACAACCTGCTCTGGGCGCCCTCAATCGGTTGCTGTAGGGCGGTAGCAGCGACATCCCACAGCCCAGGCAGCGCCAGGATCACGACAAAGAAGGCCGCTCCCAGGGTGGAGCTATGGTTGTCTGCTGCCATTGCATGTTCCGACCCGGAGGGGGAAGACGCTCCCCCCAGTGCGCAGCACCGCTGTGCTCCGAGTCCGGCCAAACCCAAAGTCGTCGCCGGTCTCCCTCGTGGTCCAAACGAAACCACAAGCTGTGCAGGGGCAGAATTTCTGGAAAACGGTCAGCCCATTCCACAATGGCCACTCCTTCACTACCCACCCGATCGCGAAAACCGAGGTCCTCTGCCTCGCCGGCGTAGCTCATCCGGTAGAGATCAATATGCAGCACCGACACTCGACCACTGTATTCATTGCACAGAGCAAAAGTAGGGCTCCGGACTCGCTCCGTTCTCGGCACGTCAAGGCCACGCGCTAGACCTTGAGCCAGAGTCGTCTTCCCTGCTGCAAGGGGCCCACAGAGAGCGAGGACGTCCCCTGTCCTGCAAACAGCCCCGAGCATCTCACCAAACAACTGCGTGGCGTGGTGATCGCACAGAGTCGCTGTAAGTGCCCGCTCCTGGAGTGCCCTGGTCACGTCTTGCTCCCGAGATCCACCCATGCAGCGCCCAGGTTCTCGCTGATGTCCCCAGCAAGCAACGCTGGACCACCCATTCTGTGAGCCGCCAGATCGCCAGCATGACCGTGCCAGAACACACCCCCACATGCAGCGTCGAAGGCACTCGCGCCGCGCGCCAGCAGCGCAGCGACAACCCCGGTCAGGACATCCCCCGAGCCTGCGGTAGCCATGCCCACATTTCCTGTTGGGTTCACCGAACTCAGACCGTCCGGCGCAGCAACAACAGTAGCGGCACCCTTGAGTACGGACACGCAACCAAAAAAGTTCGCCAGCAACAAGGCCTCATCCACGCGATCCACGGGGATTGCAGCATCAAGCCCCAAGATGAGCCGACGAGCCTCACCCGGATGAGGCGTGATGATCCGCGCGTAGCTAGGAGAATGAGCCGCCGGCTTTCCGACCAGGCAGTTAAGGGCATCGGCATCGAAGACCCCAGGCAGAGAGGCTGACGCAAACAGCTCCCTTATGAGAGCCCTCGTAGAGCCGTTCGTTCCAATGCCAGGACCAACCGCCAACACATCACGGCTGGCGCAGAGCTCAATCAACGACGCCAGGGACTCCATGGAAAAGGAACCACCATCGGAGCCAGGCACCCGCTCGACCATCACCTCTGGCCGAAGTTGAGCGAGGGAGTCCAGCGCAAGGCCCTCTGGAATCGCCAGGGTGACCAGACCAGCACCACCACGCAGTGCGGCCTCAGCGCAAAGCCTCGCGGCGCCGCATTTTCCCGGCCCGCCAGCGACGACAAGGACATGACCAAAGCTCCCCTTATGTGAAGCAGGACTTGCAGCTGGCAGCGACTGGAACAAGCACGAGGACGTGAGCAACGTGCTGGCATCTGCCGTGACCTCAGGCCACCGATCGCTCGGAATGCCGATGTCCGCAATGACAAGCTCTCCTCGCAAGCTGCGGCCGGGTTCCTGGTAGTGCCCCCTCTTTGGTGCCGCAAAGCTCACCGTCAGGTCTGCTGCTACCGCTGCACCCATAACCTGACCACTGGCTCCATCAACCCCTGAGGGAATGTCCACAGACAGCACAGGGACTCCTACATCGTGCCAGCGTTCAATCACCCCCACGAGCTCCGCGGCTGCCCCCTCAAGGTCTCGACAAAGTCCCGTACCAAAGAGTGCATCAA
>CAZEIY010000481.1:0-513 GCA_964512375.1 uncultured Rickettsiales bacterium
ATCATCAACGATGACGGATTCTCGCTTGCCTATCCCGAGCGTCTGGATCGGGCACTCCCGGTCGATCCCGGCAGCCCGATGATTCTCGCTGTGGCCTGTCATCATCAGCTACCAAGCGGCTACACGCTCAGCCTTGAGTTAGCCTCGCCCTGAGGAGGGGAGACGGCGCACCGCTCTACCGGACGCACTTGACCGGGCACAAAGGGCCGGTGGACGCTGGCCAGAGGCGTTGTTAGATTGGGCGACTGGGAATGAATTGGGGTCTATCTATGCGTAGCGTGTCAGCCATCCTGTGTCTCTCTGTGGCTTTCTGTCTGGGTGCGTGCACTCCAACGTCGCAGGTTGCGGGTACTAACTACACCTCGAGCACGCATATCGAGTTCCAGGATATTTACGTGCCCGACCGACTGATTGAGATCGGCCTTCTCCCGGCCGGGACCGAGCAGATCTCGGAGGTGGTCGTTCACAACGCTGGCGACCGTCCCCTCTTCGTAGAGGAGGTCACGCTCAACT
>CAZEIY010000481.1:523-939 GCA_964512375.1 uncultured Rickettsiales bacterium
AGTACGATTGAGGCTCATGAGCATGCAGTCATCGAGGTGCTCTATGTCGCGTCAGATAGCCATGACACCTTCGCGGCAATGGAGATCTTTTCGGATGACCCCGACGAAGCTGAGAAGACCGTGGCCTTCATCGGACGACAGGCCAGCGGTGGCCCAGACGCGAGGGTCTCGGCCAACATCGTTGACTGGGGCTTCCAGTTTATGGATGTGGAGAGTCGTCGTACGCTGGAAGTCCGTAACCAGGGTGAGGAGGACCTCTACATCACCTCAATCGAGCTGATTCAGTCCGAATCGCAGCCAGCCTTCACGATTACCTGTCCCGGTCAGGGCATTGCAGACTGTGACTGGCAGAGTGAAGTTGAGCCGATGGTCCTTGCGACCCCGATTGCTTCTGGTTCCGCCGCGCTCTTGGACCT
>CAZEIY010000481.1:949-3518 GCA_964512375.1 uncultured Rickettsiales bacterium
CGGCTCAGTTGAACATCTTCACCTCCGATCCGGTTCGTCCGAAGTTCACCGTGTTTCTGCTCGGGAACGGGGAGAGCGCTCTCAACTGCACCCCGCCGACGGTTGAAGTGGTGAGCCCTGTTGAGGCGAGCTTCTATTACCAGTGGCAGGAACTCGAGGTCACGGCCCGGGTGTTCGATCAGGAGCAGCCACCCGACTCTCTTTATGTCGAGCTCTTCCTCGGAGGTCTGCTGATCGAAGATGAGTTCCCCGATGAGAATGGTTTCGTCACTTTCCTCATCGATATCGACGATCACTCGCCGACCATTCCCACTGGCTTGCAGCCTCTCTCACTGCGAGTGACAGATGGCTGTCAGTTATGGGGTTTCGATTCCTTTGTTGCTGCTGTGGACTTCCCACTCTCGACTCAGGATGTCGACGGAGATGGCTTCGATCCTAACCAGGGAGACTGTGACGAGAACAACGCCGAGATATTCCCTCAGGCAGTCGAAGAACTAGACGGCTACGACAACAATTGTAATGGGGTGGTTGACGAGAGCACGGACTCCTGGGACGACGATTGTGACGGCTACTGCGAGCATGACAGCGTCTGCCTGGGCCAGGGGCCTGCGGTAGGCGATGGTATCTGTACCGGACTGGCAGCAGAGCCGTTTGGCGACTGTAACGACAACGCCGCTGATCTCAATGGCGACGGATTCGCCGATGGTTCCCCGATCTATCCCTCGGCCGACGAGGGGCTCAACTTCATCGATGACAACTGCAACGGCATCACCGACGAGGGTACGACCTTCTTTGACGATGATGGCGACGGTCAGACCGAGGCCGTTGGTGATTGTGATGATGCTGCTGACAATGTCTTTGGCGGTGCCGTGGAGTGGTGTGATGAGTTGGACAACGACTGTGATGGCACCATCGACAACGACTGCATCGATCAGACAGCACCTCCGCGCATTGTCGGTGGGGTGCTCGTCGATCGCTTTCAGGTGAGCCTGGGTTCACGTCTGCGCGCTGAGGTCCTGGTGATCTCAGGTGATGACAACCTCACCTACGAGTGGCAGACCGATATGGGGGCATGGTTCGACGAGCCCGCTACCGGCGCTTCGGTGTTCTGGAATGCGCCTATAGATTCGGATACGAACCGCACTGCATATCTGCAGCGCTTTCCTTCGCTAGTGGTCACGGTCACCGATAGCTTGGGGCAGTCTGCGACGGGCTTCGGCAATGTCCTGCTCAGCCAAGATGTCAGCACCGAATACAGCCCAGTGGCCGCCAATGGCAGTCAGGGTGGAGGCTGCAATACGGTCGCCAGCTCATCTCCAGGGCCCTCGACTCTCATCCTGGGCCTGCTCGGGCTGTTCGGTCTGATCAGGGCTCGGCGCCGTAGCTGACCAGGACTTCCCAGGCCTGCGCACAGTCAGTCTCACCGCGCAGGGAAGCGCCGAGGTCCGAGCAGCGCTGATTCTGAACGGATGCGCTCTCACTCTCGAGTGACTGTATCCAGACCTGGTTGCTGTCGCTGCAGCTGTAGCGGAAGTCCTCTTTGTCGGTAGCCCCGAGGTCGCTCCACTCCAGGTTCCAATCAGCCAGGCACAGATCGTAGACCGCGGCCTGTTGGGTGCAGCTGTTCGAGCATGGTGAACAGCCGCCGAGCGCGACAGTGAGAGCTAATAGGGTGAGGGAGCTTTTCACGGCGGCCAATCCTAGCGTGAAATCGAGGCACATGTGCAGCCTTGCGAAGAAGCTCCGCCTGCTATGGTCTGCATCCCGTGAGTACATCCCCTCCACACAGCGACCCGGATCTGGTTCTTGCACTGGATTCTGGCTCTCAGAGCTCGCGCGCGCTGTTGTTCGATCGGGACGGCGTCATCGTTGCCCAGGCGAGCGCTCAGCATCAGCCGATGCGCTATCCGCAGCCGGGAGCCGTTGAGCAGGACCCTGCTGATATCCGGGACTGTCTCTTTGACTCGATCCGACGCTGTCTCGCGGAGTGGGGGGGAGAGCCGAGCCGCATTGCGGCTGCATCGCTCACCACTCAGCGCGGTGTCTACCTCGCCCTGGACGCTGACGGTGCACCGCTACGGGACGCGATCTCCTGGCTTGATCGCCGTTCGGTAGATGTTGCCGCGCAGTCGAGCCTTCCCCTGCGCATTCTCCTGCGTCTCCTTGGTTCCGATGCCCTGATTCCGAGGTTGATGTCTCGATCGATGCCTCGACAGTGGCGCGGTCGAGATCCTGGCCTGCTCTCAGAGCTGCGTTGGATTGCTCCCCTGGAGGCGTGGCTTCATTTTGAGCTGTGCTCTCGTCTGGCCCTTGCGCCAGGTGGCCTGGCTGGAGTTCTCCCCGTCGATGTAAAGAAGCGGGATTGGGCCGGTGGTGGGCTCTTGTACTCCTTGCTCGGCTACCAGCGCTCCTGGCTTCCCGAGGTCGTCGAAGCTGGTGAGAAGATCGGTGATCTCAGCGCTGCCGCGGCCGCGGCGACTGGCTTGCCGCAGGGCTTGCCGCTCATCAGTTGCGGCGGTGACAAGCAGAGTGAGGCACTCGGAATTGGGGTGCGCAGCGGTCGCAGGGG
>CAZEIY010000482.1:0-3507 GCA_964512375.1 uncultured Rickettsiales bacterium
TTTGAAACGCACCTCGTCGGTACCGCCATTGAAGAATTCAGCTGCCCTCGCGGCAGCAGCCCGTGACCATGCCCGAGACCAGGAAGCCACTGGTGCGACCGGGCACCGGGGAAAGTTCGGCGGCACCACCCGCCGCCGCATCGAGCGGCATGGAAGGTGGACGGGCGGCCTCAACGAGAACATCCAGTACGGATCGGGCACCGCTCGTGACGTCGTAATCAGCCAGATCGTCGACGACGGGGTGCCGGATCGCGGGCATCGCACCACCATCTTTACGAGAGAGCTGCGTTTTGCCGGGGTCGCCTGCGGTCCCCACCGCACCTTTCGCACAATGTGCGTGATCGACTATGCCGTCGGGATCAAGGGTTTGCGCAAAAGGTGAGGTGAAGCTGGCGCGCGAACCTGCCTTTGCGCGCTAAGACGCGGTCTCTCCTGAGCTTGGTTGCAAAACGCCATCCTCACCCGCAGACTTGCTGCGGCGATGCAGACCTTCCTCAAAGAGTGCCGATGGGGCACGTTTCTGCTCCTACGTGGCGACATGATCAGCCAGTACGTCGACCTGTATGGGGAATGGTGTGAGCGCGAGGTAGACCTGTTCTCGCGGCTCCTGGGCGACGGCGACAATGTCATCGAAGTCGGCGCCAACATCGGTCTGCACGCGGTGCCGTTGGCGAAACTGGTGGGCACGGGACGGGTGCTGTGCTTCGAGCCGCAGAGGCTGGTCCAGCAGGTGCTCGCGGCCAACTGCGCGCTCAACAAGCTGACCAATGTCCACACCATCCACTCGGCAGTGGGGGACCGCTGCGAAGAGATCGAGATCGCGGCGGGAGATCTCGACGAGCCATGGAACTACGGGGCCTTCTCCATTGAGGGCGGCTACGGCAACCACGGTCAGTACCAGGGCCGGCAGTGGAGCGAGCGGGTCGCGCTGACGACGCTTGATGCGCACGCAGACGTTGCTGCTCTGAAGTCGCTGCGCCTGCTGAAGATCGACGTGGAAGGACTGGAGCTGGCAGTGCTGCGCGGCGCGGCCGAGACCATCGCAAAGCACCGCCCGGTTCTATTCGTGGAGAACAACGACGAGAGCACCGGCGACGCGCTCATTGCTGCCATCAGGGAACTTGGTTACCAGCCTCACTGGTATTGCGTAGAGCGTTTCAGCGCCGACAATTTCAACCAGGTCTCGTGGCAGGTTCCCGGTGGTGACTTCAACATGGTCTGCTTTCCCAGCGAGGGAGACGATGATCCGGGAGACCTGCCTCCTGCCCAGGCCTTTGCAGATCTCAAGGATGGCAAGGTCGGCTGGGTAGCGGCTGGCAGCTGAACCCCATCGCCATTCGGCTAGCCCGCTCTTGCTCGGAGTGAGCGCAGCGCAAGAGTCGCCGGGATAGTGATGCCGCCGCGTCCCCCGCTCGCACAGGGCCTACGGCCACTGGTACACAGCATTGATGCTTTCAGCGACCCATTGCATGGCATCTGAGCCAGGCAAGGTGATGTCGCGGTGGCTCTCGTCGAAGTAATTCGCCCAGAGGCCTGTCAGAGAGCCATCTCGGCGATAGTTGAATTGATTGTCATAGGCCAGCAGCGTGCTGCCATGTACTTCAAGATTGAGGAGTACGGAGTCAGGCACCACGTCTTCGATGTCCTGGAGGGCGTCCAGCCCGGGAACAAGCCAGGAGTCACCGGCATCTCCTACATCGAACCACCAGTCGGGAGCGTAATAGTCCACATAGTCGTTGATTGCCGACTGCCAGTTGTCGCCGTTGAGGGCGCAGGCGAAGTCCTCTTCCCAGCACAGCGCATTGCTATCCAGGTCAATCAAGACATCTACCGGCAGCGAGGGTCGAAGCATCAGTGCCGAGTGCGCCCAGACTCCACCGTGGGAGTGAGCCACGACAATGACACGGGTGGGGTTGTCGAAATCGGCGATCCAGTTCTCTACCACCCAGTCGATTTCGTCCAGCAGCGCTAAGAAACCAAAGTCCACGATCTCTTCCTGGCCGTCGCCATCGATGTCCTCGTACTGGTCATACAGCTCATCGACATGGGTCCACCCCTCGACTCCGTAGCCGCGGTTCAAGAACACCTGGCCGATGGCATCGAGCGTCCCGCGCTGTAACAGGTATTCGCAGTTGTACCCTGTGCCCGTGCACTCGGGGCTCAGGCCGAACCAGAGGTTGTGACCCGAGACACTCAGGATGAGGACGTCTGGAGCATCGTCGGGCCGGAGGTTCAGGTCCCCGTCGTTGTCGTCGATGTCGATGTCGTCGTCGTCTGAAAAGAGACCTTCAGGACAGCCAGCACAGAGAGCAAGCGCCGCGACCAGCCAGATCCACCTCATACCAACCTCGCCCCTCGCTTCCTCGCAGTGAGCCTAGCGCAAGCGCCGTCGCGACAGTGAGGTTGCCGCGCGACGCCGAAGCCGTCTCCGCCCAACGGCTCCTCGCGATGCTCGGCGTGATGGCTCTGGTGAATGATCGCGTTGCGGGGCTCCGAGATGAGTCGGTCCGGGGTCAGCTCAGGGCCGAGGTAGAGCAGGAAGCGGCAGATTCGGCCCCGCTAGTCCAAGACGAGGCTCGCCCGGGCAGTGGAGACAGCTTCCAGCAGCGTGCAGATCTTGATGAGCGGGCTGACCTTGTCGGCCCCGAGGACCTGGTTGCCGACATCGCAGAAGCGTGACCATTCTGGGCCCGACATGCCATCGACGGCCACCGCATGGAACACGTCCAGCATGCAGTCGAGTCGGAACCCGATGTCAGATGCGCTGACCGCCGCCACGACCTCGTCGGACAGGCTGGACGCAGCTGCACCGTGGGTGATCAACTCCGCTGCTTCCTCCTGTGTCAGGTCCGGCCCCGCCGCCGCCATGGAAAGCTGCGACATTTCGTCATCAGAGAGGCCATCGGCGGCGGCAACGAAGCCACCAACCTCGAGCCATGCTCGTCGCAAGGAAGTATCGCTCTGCATGTTGCACCTCACCTTCTTAGCTACAGCGGCTGCCGCAGCGGTTGCAGCTCCGGAAGACCCATCCCTTGCAACAGTTGTTGCACCAGACCCAACCACAGCTTCGGTTGGTGCAGGTCCACTTGAAAATCAGGGTGCTTCCACCACATTGTGCGCAGGCCATTCTCGTTCCTCCCTAGGAGTTTGGGCTCCGATGATGCCAGGACAGGAAGCCAAGTCTTTGCTTTTGGCGGGCTCGTGTCAAACGGCCAGCAACCGGGTCCGAAGGGTTGAACTCGCGGGGTGAAACCCGGCAGGTACAGGTGGTCGCCAGAGCCCTGATGGGTCTCGTGCCTGACTGCCTGGTGATGGCCTGAATGGGAGCGAACCCGGTGGCCTTCGATGAAACCCCGTGGGCGGAGGGGGCAGCCGACGCCAGGCCAATTGGGTTCTCCAGGGTTAGTGGATCGTCCTTGCCAGGCGGCAGCCGGCGCTGCTGCCCGCGCTCGGATGGCCTTTTCGACGGGCGACCCGTGCGTGCCAGGCGCTCTCGCCCCAGTTGCC